>NZ_JBFWJQ010000005.1:0-50069 GCF_050253115.1 Syntrophotalea sp. | reverse complement strand
GGCTTCCGCAACAAAGAGCGGTTCCGCAATGCCATCTATTTCCACCTCGGGGGGTTGAATCTCTACCCCGAAAGCATTGCCCGATAGGTGTTACCCACTCGATCGGGGGAAGAGCCAAAAAAAGTGGCGCCGATTTGCCAGTCCGGTAAGCGGGTCCAAAAGGGACAGCTTTTCAGCTTTTTCACGCTGAAGGTCGACTTCACATAAAGCCTGATATAAACGATCAGATTGATCCTGTATGGTAATCTTTTGCAAAAATTCTTTTCTCTGAAAAAGTTCTATTGAATAACAGGCAAACATGGCGCCAATATTAAAAAAGAAAAAAATAAAAACATTATTTAGAAATATTGAACTTGGAGTTTCCGTAAAACACATTGCAACAATGCAATACGAAAAAAAGGTACCCCATGAAAGGACATTCGAAATAATCTGTCTTGGTTCAAAGACATAGAAAAACAAACAGCATAATAGGAGGCCACCATAATAAAGGTGACTTCCAGGAGGATTCGCTATTGAAATCATCACCAGAATTCCACCACTGGCAGCGAAACCATTAAAGACTTCAATAGAAGTTCTATATTTTTTATATAATGGCTTTCCCAACATAAAATAGGAAACCAAAAGCAAGGGGCATACAATCAAAAATCTTATAAAGGCACATATAAATATTACATTTTTCAGCAAAAACACATCGAGTACGAAAAATACTGCGTATAAAAAAGATCCGGACAAATAAATTAATCTTGGAACAAATAGATTATCCGTAATCTTTTTATTCTGGAACTGCTTCTCAAGATCCGGATCAGAAAACTTCAGTGTTGTTCCCATCGAACAATCTTCAGCGTACACTCCCCTCCTCCTCCAGGCGAATAAGCCGCGGCCCTATCCGCCCGCATTGCAGGCAGAGCCGATATTTCATCGCGCATGGCCTGCTGACACTGGGCAACAAAGAAACAACACAAAGACACCAACTGCCATTTTGGTCTGCCCCGATAAAAGAAAGAGGCCCCAACCGGCGGCCTCTTTCTGGTGACATCCCAATTTTTCCGGCTCGGCCCCTGCCTGTCGTGGTCAAACCCGACCGGCACTGCCAAGCACATTTCTGTTTTTATGAGTGATCAGATCGATCAGCTCCTGACGCCCGGCGCCAAGGTACTTGCGAGGATCGAATTCCCGGGGATTGTTCGCCAGGTATTCCCTTACCTTGGCCGTCATGGCAAGGCGGCCGTCGGAATCGATGTTGATTTTGCATACGGCGCTGGCCGCGGCCTTGCGCAGCTGTTCTTCTGAAACGCCGATGGCTCCTTCGAGGTTTCCGCCATATCGATTGATAAGTTCAATATAGGCGGGCACCACGCTCGATGCCCCGTGAAGCACGATGGGAAAACCCGGGATGCGCTTTTCAACCTCCGAAAGGATATCGAACCTCAGCGGTGGCGGCTGCTCACCGGGCCGAACCTTGAATTTGTAGGCTCCGTGACTGGTACCGATGGATATCGCAAGGGAGTCGACACCGGTTTTACCGACAAAATCCTCGACTTCCTCAGGCTTGGTGTAGGTCGAATGCTCGGCCGACACTTCGTCTTCGATACCCGCAAGCACGCCCAATTCCCCCTCCACCGTTACATCATGGGCATGCGCGTACTCAACGACCTTGCGTGTCAGAGCGATATTTTCATCGTAGGCAAGATGGGAGCCGTCGATCATTACCGAGGAGAAACCGGACTCGATGCAGGACTGGCACAACTCGAAGGAGTCGCCGTGGTCCAGATGCAGGCAGATGGGAATCTCGGAACCCATCTCGCGAGCCATGCGAACGGCACCCATGGCCATATAGCGCAGCATGGTCTCGTTGGCATAGTTTCGAGCGCCCTTACTGACCTGAACGATGACCGGCGAGCCGGTCTGGGCGCAGGCCTGGATAATCGCCTGCAGCTGCTCGAGGTTGTTGAAATTGTAGGCGGGGATGGCATATCCGCCGGCCATTGCCTTGCGGAACATATCGCGCGTATTGACCAGTCCCAGCTCCCGATAAAAGGTTTTGTCCACCATTCCCCGCACCTCCCCTTCGGTTCGCAAAAGACACCTGCCTGTTGGCCGGGCACGCATGTGTCCCTGCCCAGGAGCACGGCATCCAGATTGAGTAAAAAGTACCAGAAACTATCAACAATTGATTGAAAAGGCAAGACAGTTGGTTTAGAATAAAAAAGTTTAAAAAAGAATGAGAAACCACACCGGACAGGGACTGTTTGCCCATAACGCCGATGCAATCTGGTGCATCGCCTCCCTGCCCCCGCCTGCCGGGCAACCCTAATGCATATTAATATCAGATACGGATGCGAAGTCCAGCCCAAAGTGCCCCGCGCGGCACAAAACCATTGAAATGCCTCTCCTGTTTTTATAGGATGATGGCCGTTTTTTCAACCGCAGGCCCGATATTCCCATCGGGCTCCAGAAGGGAGCGATGAGCATGCAAAAGCAGGAAAAGTACCTGAATGACTGGATCAGGCAAGATGAAGCCGCAGAGGCCATGCTTCCCCTGATCGGCCACCTCTACCGCGACCGTGGCGTCAACATCAACGTCTACGGTCAGTCGCTGGTCAACAAAACGGTCATCGATGTTTTGAACGCCCACGGTTTTGCCCAACAGGTACTCGGAAGCGAACTTTCGATCCTTGATACGTATCCCGTCCTGCAGGCCATGAGCAAGCTCGACCTGTCCCCGTCCCGCATCGACATCGGGAAACTGTCGGTTCAGTTCCGGGAGCAGAAGGATAAATTGTCCTTAGAGCAATTTGTTGCGGACAAACTCACGGCGGTCAACAATGGCAGAGGCTCCCTGCTGAACGAACCCCGCGACGTGGTGCTTTACGGCTTCGGTCGCATCGGCCGCCTGCTGGCCCGCGTGCTGGTGGAAAAAACCGGAGGAGGCGACAAGTTGCGGCTGCGCGCCATCGTGGTCCGCAAAGGCACCGACAACGACCTGATGAAACGTGCCAGTCTGCTGGAAAGAGATTCGGTGCACGGTCCCTTTCATGGCGTATTGAGCTTCGACGAAGAGGAAAACGCCATCATCGCCAACGGCAACATGATCCGTCTGATCTATGCCAATGCACCGGAAGACATCGATTACACCGCTTACGGCATCCGAGATGCCATCGTTATCGACAATACCGGCCTCTGGCGGGACCGGGAGGGACTCGGACGCCACCTCAAGGCCAAAGGCGTATCGAAGGTCATCCTGACCGCCCCCGGCAAAGGCGACATCCCCAACATCGTTTTCGGAATCAACAACGAACTGGCCACGCCCAACGAAAATATTTTTTCGGCTGCCAGTTGCACCACCAACGCCGTGGTGCCGGTGCTCAAGGCCGTCAACGACCGTTTCGGCATCGTCAACGGACATCTGGAAACCTGCCATTCCTACACCAACGACCAGAACCTTATCGACAACTACCACAAAAAGAGCCGCCGCGGCCGAGCCGCCGCCCTCAATATGGTCATTACCGAAACCGGAGCGGCCAAGGCATCCGCCAAGGCCCTGCCCGAACTCGCCGGAAAACTCACCGGCAACGCCATTCGCGTGCCGGTAGCCAACGTATCCCTGGCGGTTCTGAACCTGTCCCTTAGCAAGACAACCTCCGTCGAAGAATTGAACGACTATCTGCGCGACATCGCTCTGCACTCCGATTTGCAGAATCAGATCGCCTTCGTCAATTCACCGGAGCTGGTCTCCAGCGATTTCATCGGTTCCCGTCATGCCGGGGTGGTTGACTCCCTGGCCACCATTGTCAACGGAGACCGTTGCGTACTGTACGTGTGGTACGACAACGAATTCGGCTACACCTGTCAGGTTGTTCGCCTGCTGCAGAAAATCGCCGGAATCGAACTGCCGATCATGCCGAACTGATTTTCAGCAGTCTGCCTGACAAAAACGCCGGCACCTCCGCCATCAGGAGGGCCGGCTTTTTATCGCGCGGACCAGCAGGGAATACCTGCCAAAACCCGGCCGCCGTAAAAAACCACTGAATGCCGCGCACAACGCAAAAAGGGACGATTCATAAAGAATCGTCCCTTTTTGTATCAAAACCCTATAGCTGCGAGGCATCAGGCTTTTTTCATCAGGCGCATTTTTTTGCGCAGACGCCGCTGTGCTTCTTTTTCCTTACGCTTGCGCTTGACGCTGGGTTTTTCGTAAAATTTGCGTTGCTTCATTTCACGAAACAAACCTTCCTGCTGCAACTTGCGCTTCAGCACACGGATAGCCTTTTCGACATTGTTGTCGACGACTTGAATTTCCACGTAACCTTCACCTCGCTTTCCTTCAATCAAGTTGTGCTGACCGGCACCGCCGGACGACACGAAGGGGGATTATAGTGTCTACGTTGTTTCAATGCAAGGAAAATATATGTACCAGACAGTGGATAAGCAACCTCTGTCGACAATGCGCCAACAGCCACGAGCCAGCAGATTCCTGAAAAAGAATCAGCTTGCGGAAGCGGCAGACGTGGATTTTCAGAACCCTGCTACGGATGAGCAACATGCAGACCGACCGCCATGCCGCCGTTATACAACACGGAGTGACACTGAAAATCAGGGCCAAGGGCGGCGCCAAGGGGACCGACAGGACAGACGACCGCAACCCGCCAACCCTTGCAGGATTCGCGACAGTATGCACCGAGTCGACGGTAGAGGCGGGCAAGGTCGACACCGCGGCCAAGCCGCTGGCCATAAGGGGGATTGCACACCATCAGCCCGGGCCGGTCCGGCACCATGCCCGTGCCGAGCTCGGCAACCTCGAAACGGCTGGCGGCCCCCGCCCCTGCGGCCTGCGCATTGGCGTTGGCCAGGGCGATGGCGGCGTTATCTTGATCCCGACCGATCAGCGGCACATCTAGCGGACGTTCCAGGCTCAAAGCGCCGGTTCGAAGAACCTGCCACAAACCGGGACGATACCGGGGCCAATGCATGAAGGCAAATTCGCGTGAGATGCCAGGCGCCCGCCCCATGCCCAAAAGGGCCGCCTCGATGACAAAGGTGCCGGAGCCGCACATGGGGTCGACAAGCGGCTGGCCGGCAGTCCAGTCCAGCGACATCAGAATCCCGGCGGCCAGCGTTTCCCGGAGTGGCGCGGCGCCGGTCATGGTCCGATAGCCGCGGCGATGCAGCAGAGCCCCGCTGCTGTCAATGGAAATCTGGCACTGGTTGTCCTCGAAACGCACCAGAATTAGCTGTTGAGGCCGATCCGTGCACAGAGGGACGCCTCCGAGGGCCCGGTCCACGGCCTGCCGCAGGGTTTCGGCGATACGGCCGGTATGCTGCAGTCGCGACCGGTGACTGGTCGCCCGGACCTGCAAAGGGGTCCCGGGCCGCACAAACCGGCCCCAGGGCAGCTGCAGGGTCTTTCGGTAGAAGGCGGGAAAATCCCTGCAGGCAAAACCCCCGAGCCTGACCACGACACGCGACGCGCTACGCAGCCACAGATTGGCGCGGTACAGCTCTTCAAGCCCGCCGCTGAAACAGACGCCGCCCTTTGCGATGCGGATTCCGGGCAAGGACAACGCCGACAATTCTCCGGCACAAACCGCCTCCAGCCCAAGGGCCGTTACGGCAAACAGCTCAAATACTCTTTTTTCCACGAACCTCTCCCGTAAAATGCAGTATTTTACACCCTCCCCGCAGCCATGACCAACACTGTCCCGCGTCTCGCATGATTTGTTGCCGATCCGTCAGCAAGGCCGGCCTTTGCATGGAGAACACCTGGAGAAAATTCTGTTATTATTCATTACGGGTCCATTTTTCACCGGTACGCAAGGAAAGAAGCGGCATGGAATTCAACCATATGGAAATCGATTGGGAATATCTCTTCGAAAGGCTGGAGCGTTTTCTTGATCTCGGCGAGGAGTACCTGACACGCAGTCTGGTCGAATACGCTCCCGCTCCCCAGATGTTCAATGAATACATTGCCTTTCGCTGGATAAAAAACCACCATACCGGCTATCTTGAGGAAATCGCCCGGCCTGGCCTGCAGAGCCATGCCGACCTGAAAGGATTGGACCCCATCCTCGAAAACCTGTGCCGGAACACAGCTCAGTTCGCTCATGGCCTGCCGTCCAACCATGTGCTTCTCCGGGGGGAACCCGGCACCGGCAAGCGTTCGGCCATCGTAGGGCTGCTGGAAAAATTCCAGGATCAGGGACTGCGCATGATCGAGATCCGCAGCGACGATTTGCAGCAGTTGCCCATCATGGTTTCCCGCCTGCGCAATCTCCCGTTCCGCTTTATCCTGTATTGTCGGGAGGTGTTTCCCTGCAAGGATCCCGCGTGTTTCCGGGAACTCAGAAACCTGCTGCAGGGCAATATCGAAACCTGTCCGGAAAACCTGCGGATCTACGCGACCATGGACACCTCGCTACAGCCTCTGCACAACACCGACAACGCTGCACCCGACACGCTTGCCGCCCCGGAAGGACCGCCGCAGACAGCACCCTTCGCAGCCTGCGCGGGGTTCGGCGTCGTTCTGGACCTGCCTCTGCCACAACGGGCCGCCTATCTCGACATCTGCCGGCACTTAGCAAAAAGGCACAATCTATCGGTGGACGATGAGGAACAAAAACGTGCCGCCCTGTTGTGGGCCGAACGGCGCGGGCGGTTTTCCGGACTGGTGGCCCGCCAGTTCATCGATGATCTGAGGGGCCGCCTGGCGCTTGACCGACACCCTGCGGACACGCCGTCCTGATACCCACGGCGGCAGTACCTGCCTGCACGCCATGCCGGTGGCGGTTCCGGCCAGCCGGCAGGATCCTCCAGCATGGCACAAAACCTGCTAATCTGAGGTTCCGACATCCTTTCTTATCGCGCCTTATAACCGGAATCCGCAACGGAAAACACGTGCCATGTACAATAAACACTTCAAGCCAGGACAAAAAGTTCTCATCCATTCTGCCAGCCCCGACCGAGGCGAGGACCGTATCGAAAACTTTTCCGCCTGCTGCCAGTCCGTGGAAAACGGCATCCTGACGCTGAGCCTGCCTTACCGGGCCGACACCTCCCTGTTTGCCGCCGGCAACCGGCTGTCCGTGGTTTCCGAGAGTCTGGGGCTGGGTCTGAAAGCCCAGGCCTTCTACCACAATCATATTGGCAGGGATGTAATTCAGCTGCGATTCGACGGGCATCTGCAGTTTTTTCAGATACGGCCAGCCGAGCGGATCAACCTGCCCATCGGCATTCGTTACACCCGCTCAACAGGAGACCTGCAGGAGGTGCGTCAACAGTGGCAACAGAATATCCACAGACTTGCCAACACCCCGCCCGGGTCCCTGCCCAAGCTGCCTTGCGGCATGGTCAACCTGAGTAGCGGCGGCATCCGCCTCGGTTTCAAGACCCCGATCGACAAGGCCCAGCTGTGCCTGCTGCTGATGCAGATCGAACCCGACGACGCCCCGATCTGCACTGTGGCGGAAGTGGTGTGGAGCCATGGCCATGGAAGCGCCGATACCTGCATGGCAGGATTGCAATTCACGGCCATCATGGCCGAAGATCAAAAACGCCTCGAGAAATTCATCCGCACTGCCCGCATGAATCGGCAAAAAAAGCCGGTCCCGCCCCAGTGAAAAGGCTGGGTCTGTCCAGCCTTTTCACAGCGACCTCTTCCCGAAAAAATTTGGCTGTCAGGCAAACCACTGGAGAAAATCCAGGGACCGTTTAAAATTCGCGCAGTTGGCCCGGCGCAGACCGGCAGCGCCCCTGAAACCACCTTCATCACAACTTTTAATTTGCTATTTTCACAGATGTTTTTCAATCCATCCACAGATCCGTGGAAAACCCTGTGGGGAACGGGCATGCATCCCCCGCAGACCCTTGATACAAAGGGCACTTCTGGCTCTTTGCATATTTTTTAAGCAGACAGAAATAGCCAGAAACAGGGCGGGTTGCCCCCGGTAAAAACCCGAGGACAGGCCGCTGCATAACCGCCGGCCGAAGCATCAGGGTGCAGCGGCATGGCGCAGGGAACATGCCCGCATCAGACAGGGAAAATCCCCTTGGCCGGATGCGTGGAAGGCAATATGCCAGCGGCTTCCAGGCGTTGCAGAAACAGGTCGCGGGCAATTTCCCGGGCACCGAAGGACAACAGATGTGTGGATGTCTGCTGGCAGTCGATCAGCTGATATCCAAGCTCGGCGAGGCGGGTTACGAGGGTTGCGAAAGCAACCTTGGAGGCATTGTCGATGGAGTGAAACATCGACTCCCCGAAAAAACAGCGCCCCACCGCGATGCCGTACAGGCCTCCGACGAGCCGGTCTTCGAGCCAGGCTTCGACGGAATGGGCATAACCGAGACCGTGCAGCAGTTTGTACGCCTCCAGCATATCCCTCGTCAGCCAGGTACCGGGCCCTTCCCTGCGCGGGGTTTTGGCACAGGCCTCGATGACCCGGGAAAAAGCGCGGTCGTAGGTAATGTTAAAACGGGCGCGTCGCAGCTCCTTGGCCATGCTGCGATTCACGCGCAGCGCTCCGGGCTCAAGAATACAGCGGGGATCGGGAGACCACCAGAGAATCGGCTGGTCATCGCCGAACCAGGGGAAAATGCCCATGCTGTAGGCAAGCAACAGGCGCCGGGGGGAAAGATCCCCCCCGATCGCAAGGATTCCGCCATCCTCGGCATGCTCCACAGGCGGAAAGATCATGTCATCGATCAGCTGATATATGGGCATGCTACCCTTTGGAAAAATGGTAGGTCAACTTGCCCGAGCGACAGCCGATCCGCACTTCCCCACCATCCTGCAGTTCCCCGAACAATATTTCCTGGGCAATGGTATCGCCGATTTCGGCCTGGATGAGCCGGGCAAGAGGACGTGCGCCGAAGCGGGGATCGTAACCGCGGCGGGCGAGATCGGAACGGGCGGCCGGAGACAGCGCCAGCTTGACCCGGCGCTCCGTCAGGCGACTGCGCAACTCTTCGATAAATTTGTCGACGATTTTGAGCATCGTGTCTTCGCCCAGACCATGGAAGGGGATAATCGCGTCGAGGCGGTTACGAAATTCCGGCGAGAAGGTCCTCTCCACCGCCTGCCGGGGGCTGCCCCCCTCCTCCTTGCCGAAACCGATGGGGTTGGCACTCATTTCCCGGGCGCCAGCGTTGCTGGTCATGATCAGCACAACATTGCGAAAATCGGCTTTCTTGCCGTTATTGTCCGTCAGGCTGCCATGATCCATGACCTGCAAAAGAATGCTGAACAGATCCGGATGGGCCTTTTCAATTTCATCGAGCAACAATACGGCGTAGGGCTGCTTGATCACGGCTTCGGTCAGAAGCCCGCCCTGATCAAAACCGACATAGCCGGGAGGCGCACCGATCAGCCGTGAAACGGAGTGCTTCTCCATATATTCGCTCATGTCGAAACGGATAAAGGCCACACCCAGCTGCGAAGCCAGTTGCCGGGCCGCTTCGGTCTTGCCGACACCCGTCGGGCCGGTAAACAGAAAAGATCCGGTCGGCTTTTCCGGATGCCCCAGCCCCGCGCGGGCCCGCAGCACGGCGCGGGAGAGGGTCTCGACCGCCTCATCCTGCCCGAACACCTTGCGGCTCAGATCCCGCGCCAGGGTTTTAAGCCGACGACGGTCGGACGTCGAGACGCTGCGTTCAGGGATGCGGGCGATGCCGGCCACCACCCGTTCGATATCGTCCAGATGCACCACCCGGCCCCCGGCCAGACGCATGGCCGCCCCCGCTTCGTCGATGACGTCGATGGCCTTGTCCGGCAGGTGGCGGAAGTTGATATGGCGCGCGGACAGCTCGGCGGCGGCCTGGATGGCGTCTTCGGTGTAGGTTACGCCATGATGCTCTTCATAACGATCCTTGAGTCCGTGAAGGATACCAATGGTTTCCTCGACGCTCGGCTCGACAATATCGATTTTCTGAAAACGCCGGGACAGGGCACGATCCTTGTCGAACAGATTCTTGTATTCCTCGTAGGTCGTCGATCCGATACAGCGGAAATCGCCGCTGGCCAGCACCGGCTTGAGGATATTGGACGCATCGAGGGAACCGCCGCTGGTGGCGCCGGCACCGACCACGGTATGAATCTCGTCGATGAACAGGATGGCATCGGGGTGCTTTTCCAGCGCCTTGACAACCGCCTTGAGGCGCTCCTCGAAATCCCCCCGGAACTTGGTGCCTGCCAGCAAGGCCCCCATATCCAGAGCAAACACCGAGCACTGGCGAAGAATTTCCGGCACCGTTTGCTGGCTGATCATCAGTGCCAGGCCTTCGGCCATGGCGGTCTTGCCAACCCCCGCTTCACCAACGAACAGGGGGTTGTTCTTGCGGCGGCGGCACAGCACCTGTACGGTACGCTTCAGTTCGGCCTCACGGCCGATAAGCGGATCGATGCGCCCCTGACGCGCCCGCGCCACCAGATCGACGGTGAACAGGGCCAGAGGATCCTGTTTCGGCTTGTCTCGTGCTTCGTCGCTTTTTTCGCGGCTGCCGCTGTCCGAAGGGATTGGATCCCCGGCGGAGGGGGCATCGTGCCGTGGCGGGACCCTGGTCACGCCGTGGGAGATGTAATTGAGCACATCGAGCCGCGACACGCCTTGAGCTTCGAGAAAATGGACGGCATGGGTGTGCTTTTCGGCAAACATGGCCGCCAGCAAATCGCCGATGGTGATTTCTTTCTTGCCCGCGGAATGCAGATGCAGCACCGCCCGTTGCAGAACCCGCTGCAGCCCGACGGTCTGCTCCGGAACCGCATCGGCATCATCGACAAGGCTTTCAAGATGCTCGGCAAAATACCTTTCCAGCTGCACCTTGAGGGCTTCGGTGTCACCGCCGCAGGCCGCGATCAGATCCTTGCCGTGCTGTTCAAGCAGCATGGCATAGAGGACATGTTCGGTGGTCAGGTATTCGTGGCGTCGCCGTTGAGCTTCACGCACCGCCAGGGAAAAGGTTATCTGTACTTCCTGTGCGAACATAAGATCGCTCCCTTCAGGCTTCTTCCAGGCTGCAGCGCAGCGGGAAACCGGCCTGACGTGCCAGCCGATGAACCCGGGCAACCTTGGTTTCGGCGATTTCATGGGGGAAGGTTCCACATACGCCCGTCCCCTCATTGTGGATGTTCAGCATAATGTGATGTGCGTCCGTTGCCGATTTATGAAAGATCCCCTCGAGAACCTCCACCAAACTCCATGGTGGTGTAGTCGTCGTTGTGCATCAATACCCTGTAGAGCGATGGCGGTGCCGTCCGGGCCGCGGTCTGGTCGTGAACATGAATATCCGCCGACGTTTTTTTCTGACTCACCTTCTCCCCCTTGCACGGTCGTTTTTCAAAAATCCTATCACACTTGCCGTCGAACTTCCAAGCCTGCCCGGCAACCCGGAATGCCCGGCGGCGGACAGCCGCTGTGATGGTTCAGCAGCTTTTCTGCCGGAGTTTATAAAATCTCTGTTATAATCCTGCCACGACCCGTTTGTTTCATGATGGACACTACCTGACGTTCATCCGCAAAACGCAAACGGACACAACACCGTTTGCGTCCGGGGAAAAGACCGTTCCCGGACGAAAACAAGGCTTCGAACCGGATTCAGACAGGAGGAACCATGCCCGCAAGGTTTTCCGGCGACAATCTGCAAAACCTGGCCAGAAACCTCAGATCGCACCCTTTGTCACCGCGGCTGCGGTTTGCTGCCGTGGCCGGACTGCTGCTGGTGATCGGCCTGTTCAGCAGCTTCTACAAGGTGGCTACGGAAGAAACCGGCGTGATTCTGCGCTTCGGCCGCTTCAGCGGTTTTGCCGAGCCGGGACTGCACCTGAAACTTCCCTTCGGTATCGATCGCATCCACAAAGTGCAGACCGGCCGGGTACTCAAGGAGGAGTTCGGTTTTCGCACCCTGCAGACCAAGGGACGCTCCCTCTATACCAAACAAGCACTTGAAGATGAATCCCTGACGCTGACCGGCGACCTCAACGTCAGCGATGTGGAGTGGATCGTCCAGTACCAGATCGCCGACCCCTACAAATACCTGTTCCGCATCAGTCAGCCGGAAGCGACCATCCGCGATCTGGCCGAAGCTGTGGTCCGCAAGGTGGTGGGGAATTCCAAAGTCACCGAGGTGCTTACCACGGAGCGCGCAATGCTGGCCGACGCGGCCCACAGGGAGCTGCAGGAAATCCTTAACAGCTACGATATTGGCATCCGTATCGTCACCGTCAAATTCCAGGACGTCAATCCGCCGGATCCGGTCAAAGCCGCTTTCAATGAAGTCAACGAAGCCGAGCAGCAGAAGGAAAGCCTGATCTTCCAGGCCAGGGAACAGTACAACCGCGAAGTGCCCAGAGCCCGCGGGGAGGCGCGTCGAACCATCCAGGAGGCGGAGGGCTACGCTGTGGAGCGGATCAACAAGGCTCGCGGCGAAACCCGCCGGTTTCTCGACCTGCTGACCGAATACCGCAAGGCGCCACAGGTAACCCGGCAGCGCCTCTACCTGGAGACGCTGGAGCAGATCCTGCCCAGGCTCGAGGAAATCTACATCATGGACCGCGCCGGCACCGGCACCTTGCCGCTGTTGCCCCTGCGCAGCGAGACCAAAGGAGGTCAGCCATGAAAAAGCCCCTGTTGCTGCTGGCACTTATGCTGCTGATCGCGGGCTTTGTGCAATCCCCCATGGTCATCGTCGAAGAAGGCGAACAGGCCCTGGTGACCCAGTTCGGAAAACCGGTCGGCGGGGTCCTCGGCCCCGGGCTGCATCTGAAAATACCCTTTATCCAGAAAGTGCACCGCTTCGAAAACCGGATCCTCAAGTGGGACGGCGACCCTAACCAGATCCCGACCAAGGACAAGCGCTACATCTTCCTCGACACCACCGCACGCTGGCGCATTGCCGATCCGCTGCTGTTTTTCAAGACCGTCGCCACCGAGCGCGGCGCCCAAAGCCGCCTTGACGATATTCTGGACTCGGTGGTGCGCGATGCCGTTTCCGGGCATCTGCTGGTCGAACTGGTACGGGGCAAGGACTACCGCCCGCCCGGCAATGCGATGGAACAGATTGAGCTTGAAGGTGTTCCCGTAGCAAGCGAACATCTGGTCGGCCGCGAGGAAATTCTGGCCGATCTTTTGAAAAAAGCCCGCGCCAGCACGCCGGAATACGGCATCGAACTGATTGATGTACAGATCAAGCGCATCAACTATGTGGAGCAGGTGCGCAAGCGCGTTTATGAGCGCATGATCTCCGAACGCAAAAAAGTCGCCGCGGAATTCCGCAGCGAAGGCGAAGGGGAAAAAGCCGACATCCTCGGCCAGATGGGAAAGGAACTCAAAAGCATCACTTCCGACGCCTATCGCCAGGCCGAAGAGATACGAGGCCGGGCCGACGCCGAAGCGGCGGCCATCTACGCGGCCGCCTACGGTGGGGATCGTGACTTTTACGCATTTTTGCGCAGCCTCGAAGCTTACCGCAAATCGGTCGGCAAAAATGGCAGACTGGTGCTCAGTACGGACAGCGATTTTTACAGGTATCTGCAGAACAGCCGGTGAAAACCGGGCTGCGGCCTTCCGGGCCAGCAACCGACTGCATGGAAGCCGTGGTGCCGGGCAACGGAAATCTGTTTGCCGCGACAAGGCTGCCTCTCTGGCTGCACCTCGGGCTGGGAGGCCTGGGGGAACGGTGCACTGACGACCATGGAGCCATGTGCCCCCAAACGAACCAACCCGTAGACGAGCTACCTGCCGCGGGTTTCCAGATCGATCAGAAGCTGCCGCAACTTTTCCCGCTCGTTTTCCAGAGTCTTGACCTTGGCCTGAAGCGTGTTCTGCAACCGAACGCGGTTAGCCTGGTCGCGTCGCAGCTGGTCGATGGTCTTTTGCTGCGTCTGGATGGTTTTCACCAGCTCCGCGATTTCCAGGGATTTGCGGGTCCAGGGGCTCTCCGGCCAGTCCTGCTGCAAAGCAGCGAAGGCGGGTGACGGATGCCTGTGGGCCAACAGATCGTCCATCCCCTGGACAAACAATTGCTGATCGCGCGGAGTAAAAAGCCCGGGCATGGGTCGCGAGGCACACCCCCCGACCAGCAAGGCAAGGCACAGGCAGCACAGCAAACGCATCATTACCGTTTCTCCCGGCGGTCCAGCAGGTAATTGCTGCCAGGCAGTTTTTTGAGATATTCCTTCATTTTGGCGCACTCACGGCCAATGGCTTCGGCGGAGGGGTTGCGCAGATTGTCCGAGCAGACAATGGCGATGGACATGGACAACAGCGGAAATTGTCGCTCGACCCCATAACGATCCAGCCCTTTGAAGAAACCGGCGACGCGATCCTGTTCCGAGTAAAATCCGGGAACCAATGCGTCAAATTCCCGAATCAGGGCAGCCGATATGGCTTCGGCCCGGTCGGGGGTGCTCAACACCACGTAATCGTCACCTCCGATATGGCCGATGAGATCCTCCGCGTTGCCGAGACGCGCGGCAACATCCTTGATCATGGAGCCGACCCGGGCAATAATTTCGCTGCCGGACAGGTACCCGTAGCGATCATTGTAGGCCTTGAAATAGTCGAGGTCGATATAAATATGGGCAAAGGGCCGATCGGAGGCAATGCGGTTTTCCAGTTCCCGGTCGATGGCGAGGTTTCCCGGCAGACGGGTCAGCGGATTGGCGTCCAGATTGAGTCGCTGCAACTCGTTGAGCTTGTTCTCCATTTCAGAGAAGTCACGCGCCAGGCGTCCGAACTCGTCTTCCCCTTCGAGCCCGACGGCATGATTGAAGCGGCCGGATGCAATCACCCGGGTGGCCTCGGTAAGGCGGGCGAGGGCACGCTGCATCTTGAGAATGACGGCGGTAACCACCAGGGCGGCCAGCCCGATGCCGACAGCGGCCAGCAGCAATGTCAGACGGTAGGCGTTGCCGCTCCGATCGGAAAAGTCGTGCAGCATCTGATCCATAAGAGCTTCCCGACGCTGACGAAACGCTTCAAGGCTATCGACCGTCTCCTCGTGCAAAGGCGTGACCACCTCCGCGGAATGACGTTCGGCCCGTTGCCAAAGCCCCTCATCGAGCAGAGCGCGGGCCTCGCTTTGCGCCGCTTCGAGGCTGGCAAAGCGCTGCTCAACCGCATCAAGGCGCTGCCCGAGGGAGAGCGCCCGCAACCGCTCCATAAGGGTGTCAACAGACTGCTGCCGCGCGTCGATCAGGGGAATCATGGAGGCGTCCTTGAGAATCAGGACCTGCTTTTCCAGACGTTCCTGATCCCACAATGCCTGGGAGAGATCCCGCGCCAGCACCACAGCCCCGAATTCCCTGACCACCAGCTGTTCGGAACGGCGGGTCAGATCGCCGAGCACCGTCAGAGCATAAATGATGGCCGTTAGGCAGAAAACCACCACCAGCAGGTATCCCGCGGCAATTTTTTGTGAAACCGAAAGTCGTATCAACGGTCAGGTCGTCCTTGGATTTATATCGGACCATTCTTACACCAAACCGTTTTCTTTTCAAGGATCGGGCCAGGTCGCGCCATTTCCCGCAACGCCTGATACGTCGACGCCGCCACCGCGGATTTGAGTTCAACTTTCTGCAGGATTTTCTGGATCAGCACATCGGTAAACCAATCAGAACATGGCACTTTAAAAAGGCAGCCAAGCGCACCAACTCCAGGCAATCAGGCGCCCCAGCAAGGTGCCGAGCAGGCCACCGACCAACACATCGGTCGGATAATGAGCACCGAGGTAGACCCGCGACAGACCAATCAACACGGCCGAGGTCAGCAGCAGAGGCACCAATACCGGCAGCAGCCCCCCCAGGCTGCCATACATGGCAAATGCGGTAAGGGTATGACCTGAAGGGAAGGAAAAACGGTCCGGAGGCATCATCAGGCAGGAAAGATCCGACCAGCGCTCGAAGGGACGCGGCCTGCGAATCACCCGTTTCATGATACTGAACAGGGCAATCGCCAACACAGCGGCTACAGCTGCCGCCCCCACCGCCGCCCGTTCGCGCGTACCTCCGACCAGCAGCAGAGTGACGGCGACGGCTCCCCAAAGAACGCCGTCGCCAAGGCGGCTCACCAACTTGAACCCTGCTGTCAGCCAGGGATAATCGCGCAGCCAGCCAAGACGCCGCATCAAAGCAGCCTCGACAGGTGTTACATAATGTGTGTAACCGGCAACCCATCTTCTGTGCGCGTAAGAACCGGACATAACCACCCCCTCCTGGCAAAAGACAAAAGATGCCGCGACGCGGCCCGGGATTATGCGCCAAAGGATAGCGGCCCGTAATTTCGGGTTGATTAGAGGTTCGCTAAAGTTGTGTTTCGCCGCGTTCACGGGCTGTCGGAAGGGCCGCGCAGCAGCGCTTCATGCCCCACAACACCACCGGTCCTGATTTCGATGATCGGTTGGTACAAAGATGTCAGACGAATGTCAGACGACGGTTTTCAATAATGTCGTTCAGGATCTCGGCCAGCATATCCGGGGCGAGTTTCTCCATGTTGGACAAAGGACATGACAACACGGTACTGATCACGAATTTGCTCCAGGATTTGTTGCCAGCTCTGTGTTTCGGCAAACTTGCGCGCCGCCCGGCCCATATGGGCCCGCTGCCGCGCCATGCCCGCCAGCTGTCCCATGGCCAGCGCCAGCGCCGCCGCGTTACGTTCTTCCACAATGAGACCGGTCTGACCGTGACGAATAATATCCCGCGGGCCGGCAACGTCGAAGCCGATGACCGGCAGCCCCGACGCCATAGCCTCCAGCATGACGTTGCCGAAGGTATCGGTAAGCGACGGGAAAACAAAGAAATCACCGGCGGCGTAGCAGCGCGCCAGGTCCTCGCCCTGGCGATATCCGGCAAATATCACATCCGGTTGCGCCCGCCTTTCGAGAAGAGACCGCAAGGGTCCATCCCCGACCAGCAGCAGACGGTCCGGGCCCCCGGGTGAGCGCTGCCGCCAGGCTTCCATGAGCAGCTCAAGATTTTTTTCCGCCGCCAGCCGTCCAACATATACCGCCACCACCTCCCGGGCACCGATTCCCAGTTCGCGGCGCACCGCTTCCTCGCGACGGGAAACGTCAAACATACGGGTATCCACCCCCCGGCCCCAGACCTTGACACGCTCGAAGCCGCGTTCCGCGAGCATGTCGCGAATCGTCGGGGTCGGGCACAGGGTTGTTGATGTGGCGTTGTGGAACCAGCGCAGATAACGCCATGCCAGCGGTTCCAGCCGCCCCAATCGATAAGAAACAAGATAGTTCGGAAAATTGGTGTGATAAGAACTCACCACCGGCAGGCCGAGCTGCCGGCAGGCCTTCAACGCCGCCAGACCCAGCGGCCCCTCCGTGGCCACATGCACCAGGTCCGGACCGAAACGGCGCAGCTGACGGCGCACCAGCGATGTCACCGCCAGGGGCAGACAGACCTCCCGGTAAAATGGCAGCCGCACACCGCGCCAGGCATGCCGCACCACGCCAGCGCTGTCCTCGACCCGGTCCCGATAGTGCGGCACCAGAAGCTGCAGGTGATCTCCGCATTGCAGACAGTGCTCAACCAGCCGCTCAAGGGTACGGGACACGCCGTTGATCTGCGGCATGTAGGTTTCGGAAACCAGGGTTAGCTTCAGCGGCATGGGTCCATCGCTCCTCCAATGTCGAAAGAAAAATCATTGCCGGTGGCGCCGGCCGGCCCGTCACGTCTCGTCCGTGAAAAGCCGCTGCAACCGGCGGGCAGCTTTGCGGACAATCCGGTAGTAGGCATAGCCCAGACCGCAAAAACCAGCCAGCATCAGCAAGCCGAAAAGAAATGCCATGGCGTTTACCTCCGCATCTGTCGAATGCCAACCTGCGTCTTATTCTTCCCCGAACATGTAAGGTGTTTGTTAGAATCGCATATGGATTCAGTGACTGGCGGCCTGCATGCGCTTCTGCAAAAAGACACATTGCCTTTGCAGGGAGCGCAGCCGCCATCTCAGACGCAGCCGACGGACAGCGCTTCAAGCGCTGCCTGGCAAAACGCCTCGGGGGAAGATGTCTCCGGCAGAAGTTGATACAGCTTGCGGAACTGCCTGATGCCAAACAGATGTTCCAGGGGAGTTATCAGCAGGGATTGCGCCATGCGACTGCCACGCATCGGCCAGGGAATGTCAAAGGGATTGTTTTCGTAGTTATGCTGCATCGGCCTCGCCTCCTTGTATCAGCAGTTCGGACAGGAGGCTATCGTGACGCCATTAGAAACGGATTACGCCGGGGTTATGTTTTCATGCCCGGTTCGATAAAATTCGCTTTGGCGCGATAATACATGTTGCAAATTGGGCCCGCTTGCTTCATATACAGGCTTTCCATCCCCGTGGTCGGGCCGTGCCCTTTCACCGCAGAGGCTTCACCATGAAATCATCCGTAGGCTGGCGCGAATGGCTGGCCCTGCCCGAACTGGGCGTACCCGCCATCAAGGCCAAGATCGATACCGGCGCACGCACGTCGTCGCTGCATGCCTGGTTTATCGAACCCTTTCGCCGAAACGGCGCGGAGCATGTCCGTTTCGGCCTGCACCCCCTGCAGCGCCGCACCGATATCGCCATGAATTGTGAAGCGCCGGTCAAGGACCGCCGGATAATCACCGACAGCGGCGGCCACCGGGAAATGCGCTATATCATCCAGACCGCCGTACGTTTCGGCGAAATGCAGTGGCCCATCGAAATCGCCCTTACCGATCGTACAACCATGCGGTTTCGCATGTTGCTGGGCCGCTCGGCCATGGCCGGCCAGCTGCTGGTCGACCCGGCGGCCTCCTATCTGCGGGGACGTCAATTGAGCCAAGCCTACGATCCGGGACACCACCCATGAAAATCGGCATCCTGTCGCGCGACCCCGAACTTTATTCCACCCGCAGATTGTACGAGGCCGCCATTATCCGCGGTCACCAGGCCAGGATCATCGATCCGCTGCGCTGCTATATGACCATCGCCTCGGAACGCCCGACCATCCATTACAAGGGCGACGAACTGTGCGGATTCGACGCCATTATTCCGCGCATAGGAGCCTCCATCACCTTTTACGGCACGGCAGTGGTGCGACAGTTCGAGATGATGAACGTCTACAGCGTCAACGAGTCGGTGGCCATAAGCCGCTCCCGCGACAAATTGCGCAGTCTGCAGCTGCTGTCCCGCGAGGGCATCGGGTTGCCGGTAACCGGTTTTGCCCATTCGACCCAATATACGCAGGATCTCATCGCCAGGGTCGGCGGCGCGCCGCTGGTGGTCAAACTGCTGGAAGGCACCCAGGGCATCGGTGTGGTACTGACCGAAACCCGCAAAGCCGCCGAGAGCGTCATCGAAGCCTTCAAGGGCCTCAAAGCGCAGATTCTGGTGCAGGAATTCATTCAGGAAGCCCACGGTGCGGACATCCGCTGCCTGGTGGTCGGCGGCAAAGTGGTCGCCGCCATGAAACGCCAGGGAGCCGAAGGTGAATTCCGCTCCAACATCCATCGCGGTGGCAAAGCCTCGACCGTGCGGCTCACCCCGGCGGAGCGTGTCACGGCAGTGAAGGCGGCGCGCATCATGGGACTGAACGTCGCCGGAGTCGATATCCTGCAATCGGATCGCGGTCCGATTGTCATGGAGGTCAATTCCTCACCGGGGCTGGAGGGCATTGAAACGATCACCGGCAAGGATGTCGCCGACGCGATTATCCACTTCATCGAAAAGCATACCCGCCCCGGCAAAACAAAAACGCGAGGCCGGGGATAGCATCCGCCGGCAGCCGGCAACAAATGCCAACAGAGTGAAAAAACTTCAAATTTCCTCCGATTAATGATAGGTAGAGGTATCGATCGTTTTTTGCAAACATGAACGGAAAGGAGAAATCGCTACCATGAAAAGCACGCTTTTGTTTTCTCTGGCAATGGTGTTTCTGACCATTCTCACGATTCCCGCCTCCGCTGGGAGCATGCCGGACTATCATTGTGGGGAACAGGCTTCGCGCTGTGAAAAAGCCTGCGACGAAATGGCCGAGCAATCCAAAAATGCCAACGCTTACCAGCGCTGTCTCGACCGCTGCCAGGAACAAAGCCAGCAGTGCGAGGAACGCCAGGCCAAAACCACCGCCTGTGCCGAAGTGTTCATGGACTGCATCAAGCAGGCCGCCGGCGACGACCAGGCCCTGGAAGGCTGCCGCGAAGGCTACCGGCAGTGCAAGGACAAATAAGCTCCGCTCGCAATGTGACAAACGGCAGGCCCCGCGACGGGGCCTGCCGTTTTGATATGCAGCCAGTACAAAGGAACTCAACGATGAAACGGATACTTACACTGGCCGGCGGACTGGGTCTGCTGGCAGCGGCAGCCTGCGGCGGTCCCCCCGGCCAGATGCCGGCTGATCAAATCGGGAAAATGGTCGTTGCGCGCCCGTCACAAAGCCAGAACCGGACCACCAGCAAGGATGACTGGACTTACGCGGTCAAAATCCGCAACCCCGGCACCCGCAGTGAAGGCCTTGAGGGGCGGCTCTATTACAAAGGACAGGAGATCATGATGCCCAGGGATCCGGGGGGATACTACGATACGCCCCTGGGCAGATTCTTCCACAGCGGCATCGAGCCCGGCTACGAACGCCTGCCCTGGGACAATACCGGCTGGATTTTGCAAACCGTTATCGCTCCGGGCAACGAAGGGTCGGTCCTGCCGTGGCCCGGGCAGGATCAGGAGTAATCTTGCCTCCGCATC
Source organism: Syntrophotalea sp. (assembly GCF_050253115.1). Taxonomy (NCBI): domain Bacteria; kingdom Pseudomonadati; phylum Thermodesulfobacteriota; class Desulfuromonadia; order Desulfuromonadales; family Syntrophotaleaceae; genus Syntrophotalea; species Syntrophotalea sp. The sequence continues at coordinate 29,373 of NZ_JBFWJQ010000005.1, read as the reverse complement.
GGCAAAACCGCGCTTCCGGTCCGGGCTCGGCGGTGCCAGCCCATTTTGCGGCGGTGTCCGGGCGGGTGTTACGGCGGCCGGGACAAGGGCAAAAAACCTGGCGGGCCTGTTCCCCCCGGCAATTAACGGCAGCGCCTTGAAAAAATTTACGGGTTGCATCATATTACCGTGGGCGTTCACCACCGCGCCATGGCTATCGGTGGCGCGGATTTTCATGCGATTCTTTCCCGGGGGAAATTATGCAGCTTTTGACATTCATCCTGCTTCTGGCAGGCTTCATTATTCTTATCGGCGGCGCCGAACTGCTGGTTCGCGGAGCGGCGCAGCTGGCCTCGGATATGGGCATCTCACCGCTGGTGGTCGGCCTCACCGTGGTTTCCTTCGGCACCAGCGCACCGGAACTGGCCGTCAGCGCGTTTTCGGCATGGAACGGTCAGGCCGGGCTGGCGCTCGGCAACGTGGTGGGCAGCAATATCTGCAATATCCTCCTGATCCTCGGTGTTTCGGCGTTGATCGCGCCCCTGGTGGTATCCCGTCAGGTGGTGCGGCTCGAAGTGCCTATCATGATCGGCGCGGCGCTGCTGTTTATGCTGCTGAGCCTCGATGGCAGCGTGAGCCGCGGGGAAGGGCTGCTGATGTTTGCCTGCGCCGCGGTTTATGTCACCTGGACGGTTCTGCGCAGCCGGCGCGAAAACAACGGCCAGGCGCCACAATGTGAACTGGACGGACGACCGCGGCCCAGACGTCTTCTGCAGATCGTTCAGATCGTCGCCGGCCTTGCGATGCTCGGGCTTGGATCCCGTTGGCTGGTCGGCGGCGCCGTCGATATAGCAACCTGGTTCGGCGTCAGCGATATGGTCATCGGTCTGACCGTGGTGGCGGTCGGGACCTCCCTTCCCGAGTTGGCCACCTCGGCCCTGGCCGCCCTGCGCGGTCAGCGGGATATTGCCGTGGGCAACGTGGTTGGCAGCAATATTTTCAATATTCTCGTGGTGCTGGGGCTGACCTCCGGGATTGCACCAGTGGCCATCGATATTCCCCGGCAGGCCATGATGGTCGACCTGCCGATCATGCTCGCGGCGAGCTTTGCCTGCCTGCCCATTTTCCTCACTGAACATCGCATCGCCCGCTGGGAAGGGGGGCTGTTCCTGGCCTATTTTATAGCCTATACCGCTTTCACCGTCCTCAACTCCATGCATCACCCCCGCATGGGGGCCTTCGTGCAGGCCATGGTTTTTTTCTTCATACCCCTTACCGCGATCACGCTTACACTGTCTCTCTGGCGCGGATTGCGCCATCACCGCAAAGCGCCCTGAGCTGACCATTCGTCGTTGATGCCTTATTTTCGCGGACGATTTCCCGATCCACGGGTTTTGCTTCCCGACATCGCATCCATCAGAGAAACTTCTGCGGTTTTTTTTGCAGTTTCGGGTGGACCTGTGATATCTAGAAGCTTTTTGTACTGGGAGTGAGCTTTATCCGGATTCGCATAATCCCGCCGTGCAGACAGGCGCCCCTGGCCGTGAGGCCCAATCGAAGACTGGATCGATCATGCGATAAAACCGTGATTCACCCCGATTCACCTTGCCCGGCGGAATACCACCCTCCGGAAAAGCCCATGGAGTAGCCCGATGAGCAAAATCAACCGGAATGCGCCCTGCCCCTGCGGCAGCGGCCTGAAATTCAAGAAATGCTGTCTCGTAAAAAACGACCTTGGCCAGACGCGCCCACCGGTGGAACCGTTGCGCAAAGCCGAAGAAGAATTGTTCCACATCCTGTTCCAGCAGGCCCAAAACCAATTGGGCCCCGAAGGAATTACGGAAGCCTGGCGAGTTTTTTGCCGAAGCCGGGAAGACCTCCCCGATCCGCAGTCCCAGCCTGAGGCCAATACCTGTTTCCTGTCCTGGTTGCTGCTGCATTGGCAAACGGGAGCCGGCGAGCAGCCGCTTGAAAGCCTGGCCGGCCGCTATCGCCGTCGCATGGGCCATCGACTCCCCATCATGCAGCGTCGATTTCTGGATGAAGCCTGCCGTCAACCCTTCAGCTTTTTCGTCGTCACCGACCTCAACCCCGGAATCTCCATAACCCTGCGCGACCTGTTCTGGCCGCGGGAACTGGAAGTGTTCGAGCAGAAAGCCTCCACATTGCTGTCCCGCGGCAATCTCCTGTACACCCAGGTACTGCCCATCGACAACGCGGCCATCCTGCTCGGCTGTGCGCCCTTTGCCATCCCCGACGCCTATCAGGTACGCCTTATCGAGGTACGCGACGCCATGCAAAAAAATCTCGGCGGTATCGATCGCAACACGCTCTTTGCCATGGCGGATCGGCTGAGGAACTGCTATTTCGAAATCCGCAGCGAAATGCAAAAGCTGGACGAAGAGCAGGAAAATAGCGCCGGGGATACCGTGGCCACAGCACAGCAGGAAACGCCTCCCGTGACTTCCGGGAACGGGGCGCGCTTGGCGTACCGGCTGGATTGCACTGTCCAGGAGGCCTTCGAAGCGCTGCGCACCCTGAGCTGGAAGCTGGGTGACGATGAGTTGCCCCCGGATACCGAGGTAAATGAACAGGGCCAGCCCCGTCGCATGGCTTTCCCCTGGCTGGAAAAAGGCAACCGCAAACCTTCCGATGCCGACAACCCCGAACTGGGGCGCATTTTCATCGAAGGCGACCGTCTGACCATCCAAATCGCGGACTCGGAGCAAAAAGACAGCATGCTGCGTAAACTCAGCCGCCGATTGGGCAAGCAGGCCACCCTTCTGGAAACAGTCGGGTGACAGAGAACAGGTGCGACTGTCCCGCCGGGAAAGACTGCAACTCGGGCCTTGCCGGCGGGACGCCATGCTGTATTCTGCTGGCGTAAAAAACCGTTGACACCTTCGGCGACCGGCGATATGTTGAGCGCGATAAAAATTCTCAGGGCGGGGTGAAAGTCCCCACCGGCGGTGATGTTGCCATGCGCAAACAAGCCCGCGAGCGCCTGTCCCCCAGGGAAGGCCAGCTGACCCGGTTGGAATCCGGGGCCGACGGTTACAGTCCGGACGGGAGAGAATGCATGCCTGCAGGCGCCTGCCGCCTCGACTCCCCGCGAACCACGCGCAACCCCATCACGCCTTGAGATGCAACCCTTCACCATTTCAAGGAGCGTCGTGATGTCCCTGTCTCTGCTCGACCGTTTCGGAACCCCAGTTGAACGCGTAAACAAAGCTGTAGAGCGCCTGCGCCAAGGTCGCGGCGTGCTGCTCGTGGACGATGAAAACCGCGAAAACGAAGGCGACCTGATCTTTCCCGCCGAAACCATCACGCCGATGCAAATGGCGATGCTGATCCGTGAGTGCAGCGGCATCGTCTGTTTGTGTCTGACCGATGAAAAACTCAAACAGCTTGAACTGCCGCAGATGGTCGGGAACAACACCAGCGCCAACCAGACCGCCTTCACCCTCTCCATCGAAGCGCGCCACGGCGTCACTACCGGAGTTTCGGCAGCCGACCGGGTCACCACCATCCGCACCGCCATCGCCGATGACTGCCGCCCCGACGATCTGGCTCGACCTGGCCATGTGTTCCCTCTGCGCGCCCGTCCCGGCGGCGTCCTGACCCGGCGCGGACATACCGAAGGAACCGTCGACCTGATGCGTCTGGCCGGCTACAAACCGGCGGGGGTGCTGTGTGAACTGACCAACGAAGATGGCAGCATGGCGCGCCTGTCCGAAATCATCACCTTTGCAGAACGTCACTACCTTAGCGTGGTCAGCATCGAGGATCTGGTGATGGCTATGGAACAAGGCATGGAAAAATCGGCCTGAAAAACCCCAAAGCGGAACCCGCCTGTTCAAAAGCACAGCTTTGCGGCGAGGGTTTGCCGCTGATTTTTTACGGCAATCCACGTGGCCCGACAACCGCGGGCGGGGTATGCTCAGTCCATCGACAGGCCGTCGATAAGAACGGTTGGCAAATCACAAACCAACACCTCCATTTTTGGCGCGTTGCCTCACCTCCTGAGCAACGCGTCTTTTTTATGCGCATCCCGGCCCCGGCCTTGTTACGCCGACGCCGCACGCTCTCCCCTGGCAAGACCGGCTACTGCCAGGATTGTACCCAAAACGACCCCGAGCAGGGCCGCGAACAATACCCGATGCACTTCCGGAAGCAGGAAAGTAACGGTATGGGCCGGGATCCAGAACAGCGGCAGCGTCTTCCGGAACACAAAGCCGTACATGACCTGCCAGTCGATCTGCTGCAGCATACGACTGAAATCGATAGGACGGAAAAAACCCCTCAAGGAACCGCCGGTCTGCTGGATATGCATGTCGGTTATCCGGTGCAGCGTCATGAACATCGGCGCAAAAATCAGGTTCATGCTGACACTGATGGCGAAAGCCGCCAGCAGCTTGGCGCCGCTGACTCCCTGCTTTAAAACATCCGCCGGCAATGCCGTGAAGAATCTGCTCACCACCGCCGGTGCGCCGACGGCAAACATCACAAAAACCAACTGGATTGCAATACCCAGACACCCCCAGACGAACGCCTTCGGCAGCACGCCGAAGCCCTTCCGGTAATAGACGCCCCGTGAAATCCGCAGCCCGATAACCTCGCCCAAAGTGGCAAGAACGGCGAACTTGACGAAGCTCATCAACAAGGGCCGGGAGCCGACTGCCGCCAGATACAGATCCAGCAGCTGGCGCGACACAACGAACGGGCCGAAAAACAGTCCCAGGCACAGAATAAACAACCAATCGTTTTTTTTCACGACATTCCTCCCGATAAAAAAGAGCCCGATTCAGAATGGCGAACGGCCTCCGCCTGTCCGCCCCGCCGCATACTACCCCAAACCGGCGACAAAAAAAACTCCGAAGGCATAACGACAGACATCAACGCTGCAACTTGACAGTGACGATGGCGTCGCAACAAATGAAAACGATTGTCAATTTTAAACTTGACATCGCAGAAACGGTCGTCTATTTTCCTGAAAATTGTTTTCAATTTCACAACAGGCGTTGCACATTTGAACGGGTGTTCGCGTGCCGCGGCATGCCGCAACATGCATCAGGGAGAGACAGCCAATGTTCAGACTCAGCATGCGGGAAATGAAGGAAAACCAGAGCGGAGTTATCACCGAGGTGCGGGCAAAAGGAGAGCTGGGAAAAAGGATCCGGGACATGGGGCTGGTTCCCGGCGCCGAGGTCAAGATCCAGGGACGGGCGCCCCTGTACGATCCGGTGGCCATCCGGATCATGGGATTTACCCTCACCCTGCGCAACAGTGAAGCCGATTACATTGACGTGACCGTGGAGGACTGAAAAATGAGCACAGGTATCACCATAGCCCTGGCGGGGAACCCCAATTCCGGAAAAACCACGCTTTTCAACGCCCTTACCGGTGCGCGCCAGCACGTTGGCAACTATCCGGGGGTCACGGTGGAGAGAAAAGAGGGGGCTTACGTTCTCAACGGACAGCGGTTCAACCTTATCGACCTGCCAGGCATGTATTCCCTGACCGCCTACTCCATGGAAGAAATGGTCGCCAGGGATTTTCTGATCCAGGAAAAACCGGCGGCCATTGCCAATATCGTCGACGCCAGCAATCTGGAGCGGAATCTCTACCTTACCGTGCAGTTCAGGGAACTGGGCATACCTGTGTGCATAGCCCTGAACATGGTCGATGCGGCCCGGAAACGCGGCATCGAAATTCATGGCGAAAAGCTGTCCAGGCTGATGGACATCCCCGTGGTTCCTACCGTGGCGCGCAGCGGACAGGGCAAAACCGAACTCATGCGCGCCGCGGCACAACTGATAGAAAACGGCAGCAAAACCGAACCACTGGCGCTGTCCTATGGCAAGGACATCGACCTTGCCCTGCAAGAAATGCAGGGGATCATTTGCGCCGTGCTGCCGGACCTGAACTGCCCGCCGCGCTGGCTGGCACTGAAGTTTTTGGAAAACGACGAACAGATCCAAACCTTTTGCCAGAAACAAAGCATCGATCTGTTCATCGCCCTGGAAGCCGTCCGCAAGCAGGTCGTCAAGCACATTGACGACACGCTGGCCACCTGTCCCGAAGCAGTGATTGCCGATCACCGTTACGGCTATATCAAATCACTGATCAGGCAGGGCGTGGTCAGCCACAATCAGGACCGCAATCGCCTGTTTCTCTCCGATCGCATCGACCAGGTTCTCACCAACCGCATCGCCGGCCCCTTGATCATGCTTGCAGTTATTATGGGCCTCTACAAATTCACCTTCACCTACAGCGAATGGCCCGTCGTCTGGCTGGAAGGCCTCTTCGGATGGCTGGGCGGCGTCGCCGAGGCCAACCTGGCCGACGGGCTTCTCAAATCACTGATTGTTTCGGGAATCATCGACGGCGTCGGCGGCGTGCTGGGGTTTGCCCCGATCATCATGTTCATGTTCTTCGGCATCGCGATTCTGGAAGATTCCGGCTATCTGGCGCGGGTCGCCTTCATGCTCGACCGGGTGTTTCGCAGCTTCGGCCTGCACGGTGCGTCGGTCATGCCCTTCATCGTCTCCGGCGGCATCGCCGGCGGCTGCGCGGTACCCGGCGTGCTGGCCACCCGCACCTTGAAATCGCCGCGAGAACGGCTGGCGACCCTGCTCACCGCTCCGTTCATGAACTGCGGCGCCAAACTGCCGGTCTTCGCTCTGCTGGTAGGGGCTTTTTTCGCCGAAAACGAAGCCAGGGTCATGCTTTTCATCACGATTACGGCCTGGATCGGCGCTCTGCTGGCCGCAAAGCTGCTGCGTTCCACCATCATCCGAGGCGAGTCGACCCCCTTCGTCATGGAATTGCCTCCCTACCGTCTGCCGACGTTCCGCGGGCTTCTGATCCACACCTGGGAACGCACCTGGCAATACATCAAAAAAGCCGGCACCGTGATTCTGGCCATCTCCATCCTGCTGTGGGCGCTTATGACCTTTCCCGGCCTGCCGGAGAACCGCGAGCAGAGCTTTGAAACGGAACGGGCCGCCGTCACCGCCCTCGCCCCGCGGGACATGGAAAAACAGCTGCAGGCCATCGACGCCCGCCAGGCCGAGGCCGCCCTGCGCCATTCCATCGCCGGTCGCATCGGCATCGCCATGGAAAACGTGACACGCCTGGCCGGATTCGACTGGCGAACCAACATCGCCCTGGTCGGCGGCTTTGCCGCCAAGGAAGTGGTGGTTTCCACTCTCGGCACCGCCTATTCCCTTGGAGCAGTCGACCCGGAAGAAACCGCCTCCCTGTCCCAGACCCTGGCAAGCTCGCCGGCCTGGAATCCGGCGGTCGCCCTGAGCCTGATCGTGTTTACCATCTTCTATGCCCCCTGCTTTGTCACGGTGGTGTGCATCGCCCGCGAAGCCGGCTCATGGAAATGGGGGGCCTTTTCCGTGATCTTCAACACCACCCTGGCCTTCATCCTGGCAACCCTGGTCTACCAGATCGGATCCTTAACCCTGTTTGGAGGATAACGGCCCATGGAAAAACTGCTGGTTGGCACGATTGTTCTGATAGCCGCTGTTTATGGCATCCGGCAACTGCTCCAAAAATTCAACACAGCCAACATGAATTGCTGCACAGGAAATTGCGGCACCTGCCATCAACCACTGACATCCGAAAAGGAGAAACACCGTGCATCGACAGAAGGCGAAACCCAACGCCATGATCGCTAAGGGCAAATCAGGTTCCATTTTTCTGATTCTGGGACTCGCATTAACTTTTCCGGCCTGGGTTCTGGCCGCCGAACCTGAAACCCGGAGTCTCGCCGACCGCGTCGCAACGCTGGAGGAATCGGCTGGCGGTCTGCACAGCTGGCTGGACCGCATCAGCATCGGCGGACTGATCGAAGTGGAAGCAGCCTATGTCAACGTCGATTCCGATGACCCCGACGCTGACGGCAACGAAAGCGACCTGACCCTGGCGACGGTGGAACTTGGCATCGATGTCGATTTCGTCAAACATGTCTCGGGCCACGTCCTGCTGTTGTGGGAAGAAGACGAAACCGAACCGTTGGACGTGGATGAAGCCTTCATCCGTCTCGACGGAGAAGACGTGGTGCCCATGTACCTGCAGGCCGGAAAAATGTATGTCCCCTTCGGCAACTTCGAAACCCACTTCATCAGCGACCCGCTTACGCTGGAGTTGGGTGAAACCCGCGAATCGGCGGTGGTCATCGGCTACGCCAGTGACTTGCTGGAGCTGTCCTTCGGCGTTTTTAACGGCGATGTCGACGAAACAGGCAAAGACAGCCATCTTGACAGCTTTGTCGCCAGCGCGGTCTACAACATGCCGCGGGAAGCCATTCCCGGACTGGCATTGAGTGCCGGGGTATCCTGGATTTCCAACCTGGCCGACAGCGATGTGCTGTCGGAGGAAATCGACCACAGCATCCGTCGAAAAATCAATGGCGTCGGAGCCTTTTTCAGCGCCACCTGGCAGGATCGCCTGACCCTGATCGCCGAATACGTCGGTGCATTGAAAAAGTTCAGAGCCGGTGAACTGGCCTTCGACGACGGGCAGTCCCTGGAGCCCAAAACCTGGAACACCGAACTCGGCTACGCGGTCACCGACAAGCTGACTGTCGCCGCCAGATACGAAGGCGGCGACGACCTCGGCGATCTGCTGCCGGACAACCAGTACGGAATCGCCGCCAGCTACGGGCTGTTCGAAAGCACCACCCTGTCCCTCGAATATCTGCACGGCGAATTTGAAAACCACGATAACCAAGACGTGCTTACCGCACAGCTCGCTTTCGAATTCTGACCCCTCCCCTGGGCTTTCGTCCCCCGGGGCCGGCTACAGACCAGCTCCGGGGAACGAGGGCTGCATGATATTACATTCCAAACCGGCGCCATTTGGGCGTTACGGGGAACTTTTCCAACCAGAGCACCACCAGAGCTACAAGTCCGAAAATCCCGACCAGGGCATATTCCCACCAACGTAAAGAGACCCGCTTCCAGTAGCGGAGCACCATCAGCAGCAAAACACACAGCAGATTGCCGATTGTCCCGAGACCGGCAAATCGGGTCGGCTCCAGGCGCAAATGGGCAAAGGTACGGGTGATGTCCTGCTGAACCAGCCGCAACGGGAACAGCACGGCGGCAACCTGTTCCCGTCGGCGCATGGATAAAATGTCCGACGCTTCCCGGGGTTGGTAATATTCCCGCCGGATACTGAAATCGGGCGTCATGGCCTGCCCCAAGCTGCCCCCGCAGGGATCCGTTACGTCCCCGCTGACCACGCACTTGCCAAGCAGATCGGCCCACAGACTGAAACGGGTCCGGTCGGCATCAAACCCGGAAATCGGGATAGCATGCAAAGACAGATCCTTTTGCATGACGCCAAAAACCTTGGCAGCGGTGATGATAAGACCAAGCAATTCGCTGCTACGGTGTTCCATCAGAATCATGCCCCGCACCACGCCTGTCGGCAGCACACCGCCCGCACGGCAGACCGGCGCCCCACGGGCCATTTTGAGCTGAAACAAACGGTTTTGCCCATCAAGCAGCAGATAACCTTCGTCGTAATCCTTGCGCGGGTCGGGATTGCCGGCCAAAGCCCGCACCGGGAAACTGAATCCTGCCCCGCGCAGGGCCGCCGTGAAGTGTGTGCTCTTGCCCCGATCGACACAACCGGTCCGGGGGTTGATAAACTCCAACGCGCTGCGGGCGGCGCTCAGGCGGAAGAAATCGCTCGGCAACTCCAGCCTGGCCCCCTCCGGTTCGCTTTCCAGCAGCAAGTGCAGCCTGGGTTCCGGCGCATTCCAGTCATGCGGATGAAGGGTCAGGTATCGCCAGCTGTTGCGGGCCTGTTCCGGAGTGAGGTGGATCCCCTGAATATTGTCGGGAAAAGCGTTCCATTTGAGCAGGCTGTCCGCATGCAGGATCGGCAGGGCATAAACCATCTGTCTACGGCTCAGCGGCGTGCCGTCCTCCAGCTCGATGCGGCTGTGCCCCGTGCCCGACGGACCGATCACCTTGTCGGGGAACTGTTTTACAACGACAAACTGTTCATGGACCGGACTGTAAAAAAGCTTGTGGCGCACCTGCCTGGGCGTGGCGAAACGCCAGTACAGATCGGGAAGCAGCGAACACAAAGACAGGATGATCAAGGTCAGACTGATGGCACGGGCAAGACGGTAGATTAATCTCTGGTCGGGGGCACTTGACAAGCGCAGACAGGCGAAAAAAGCCAGTGCGCTGAAAAACAGCAAGAAAACCGCATACAGGCCGGAAGCGTGCGCCTGCAGACCGTATCCCGCAAAAGGGGCCATCAACCCATGCATGGCGATACAGGCAAGCAAGACAAAACCGCGAAAAACCATGCTGTCGTTATAGAGAAGCGCCGCGCAACCCAGATAAACAATCAGGCTCAACAAACTCCACGGCAGCAAGGTCAGCAACACCGGCCCGATAATATCGGTCGGGATGTGAAAAAAGAACATGGTGCCGGCAAGCAGCATATGAGCAACCAGGTTGGCCGTCAGCATGATTATCATGCCACAAAGCAACGTCATGCCGACCAGTTTCTCCGGTGGCAAAGGCGTGTGAAAGAGCAGGCGCAACCGCTTGCCACGCACTTCCGGCCAGACCTGCATAAAGGCCAGCAGCACGCCGGCCACCAGCAGCACCCGGAAACTCCTGAAAAACAGGGGTTCCCGGGTCAACAGTGTGAAAACCAGACCGAAGCTTCCGTGCGCGCGATGCACGGCCTTGAGAATCAGAAAACTGTCTACAGTTGCATAGAACAACAGCAGTGGCAAAAGCCAGACTATGTATCGCAATTTGATGCGTTCCTTCAACAGCAAGGAATGCAAAGGTGAACGCCTGAGCATTTTCAGTACTTTCCGGTCAAACCGATAAAGGCATCTTCAAAGTTCATTGGCAACCGCCGCAGCGTCTCATGCGAAACACCGTGCGCATCCAGATAGCCGGCCAACTCTGCGCCGGTAATAAAGCCATGCACGAGGGTCCGCCCACCCACATGCTCCACGCGCACCAACACGTCACCCGCCTCGAGCCGCTCCGCGGATGGCGAGCGCTCGAAACTGAAGCACTGGAACTCCTCCATAAAGGCCTGCTTGCGGCCCGAAATGCAGACCCGGCCATGGTCGAGAATGATGAGATTGTCAATGATCGGGTCCAGTTCCTGAACGATGTGGGAGGTGATTAAAATGGTGGTTCCATATTTTTGCACATACTCTCCCAGATACTCGACGAACAGCCGCCGATAACCGACATCAAGCCCCATGCTGTAATCATCGAGGATCATCAGATCGGGGCGCTGCGCCACGATGAGCCCCAAAACCACTTGAGATCGCTGTCCACAGGACAAGCGGCCAAGCGTACGCTCATAAGGCACCTGGAGACGTCTGACCAGATCGAAAAAAAGTTCGCGCTCCCAGCGGGGATAAAAACCGGCGTAATAACGTTCCAGTTCGGCAATGGACATGAAGTCATACTGAATGAAGCGCTCGTGGAGAAGGCCAATGCGACTGCGAGTCGGAGGCGACAAGGCGTGACCGGGCTCACCAAGAACCCGGCAAAATCCAGCGGTGGGACGCAGAAATCCCATGATGATATTGATAATGGTGGTTTTTCCGGCGCCGTTTTTACCCAGAAGCCCAAACACGCCGCCCTTTTGCACACTAAAGGATATGTTGTGCAAAACATCCATTTCACCGTAGGTGTGACATAGTTGCTCGCATTCGATGATCACTCTTATTTTCCTTTAGACATTTTTGCAGATGGGCCGGGAATCGGACCGCCGCCAAATTATCGTTTGTAAAAACGACACAAGAGCTTGATCCGGATTGCAGGCCGAAGCATACAGCCGGCAGGCACAGGCATGGTGTTGACACTCCCTGCCGCGCAATGCATTTTTAATCCGGAGCTTTCCCCAAACAGAACAGGCCGGGAAAATCCCGACCTGCCTTAATAAACTCCTGTTGAATTATCCGCGGCCGGAGAGCACCGGTCTAATCAAATAAACCCACGCCGCCGATGGAATAGGCGCGCCGCCTGGGAGTCCCCTTGATTTCCGGGATATGCAGGCGGCTGCCCGCCTTGAGGGGATCGGAAAACAGCACCGTGGCTCCGGTTTTCTCATCATAGGGAACCCCCACCGGGCCCGCGAAAGCAAAACCGAGGATATCTCCGGCCTGCACGGCCATGGGCACATCAAGCTCGACCTGGGCCATGCCGGGCTTGGCGACTTCCTGCAATTCCGACACCTTCACCACCTCCCATACGTTCTGGGCTGGCCGCAGTACCAGCACCCGCAACCTGCAGGGCACGATAAAGTACCCCCGCACCGCCAGCAGGGTTCCGCTGCCAGGGATGCGATTGCCATGGTCGACCAGGGTGAGATTCTCTTCGCCGCTGTGCTGGCGATTCACCAGTTCGGCACCGATGTAGTCGAAAAAATCCTGCCTGATGGAGAATTCCCGCAGGGCATCCATCTGCGCCTGCACGAAACCGCGCATGGACTTGCGCAATTGCTCCGCCTCTTCGACCCTGGCGCGCTTTTCCCGCTGCAAGGTACCCGATACCCGCGTCAGATCGGCGACCTTTTCGTCCAGAGAAGCCTTCTCCCCGGTAAGGTCCGCGATGTTCTGCTGGGCAAGTACCAGCTGCTGCTGCAGGAGCCGATTCTCTTCCTGCAAACGTAGAAGAGCGTCTCCCGAGCCGGCGCACCCCGACAACAACGCCGCAAACAGCAGGCCCGCTGTCAGACTGGATAATTGGCGCATACATACCTCCATAACAAACGGCAACCAAATCACTGCATACTTTACCAGATTGGCCCGATGGACGAAACCGGGAAGTTGGAATTTTAATATTCCGGCATCCAGCGGACTTTTCGGTCTTTCAATAAAAAAAGAGGCAATGCCGATATTTCCCGCATCACCTCTTTTCATTTCATGAATGGCAGCATTTATTCGCTGCTTTTCTCCATGGCCTCAAGCTGCTGTTTCAACACCGTCAACGACTGCTCAAGCGCATCGATCTGAGCCTTGAGCTGGTTGCTGTCCGGAGCCTGCGCGATTGGACCCGGTACAGGATAGGCAGCGGGATAGGCAGCAGGAAAACCCCACCCGCCAAAACCGCGCCGCCAGGCCATGGCCCGGCCACCGCCGCGCCCCCGGCCCATGCCGAAACCTGCACCATAGGCAAAGCCAGGCATATCAAAACCGGCGCAATACCCCATCCGCCGACCGGTCAACGGCCCATATCCCATCGGTCCTGTTCCATCTCCACGTGGCATTTCGCCCTCCTTTCCGCCGCTTGCGCGGCCTCTGCGGGATCCTTTTCGCTATTGCGATCCACACAAATTGCTTGTAGATGTTCTTTACACTTAAAAGATAATACCCGTGTGCCGCCTTGTCAAGGGTGATTATTCCACCAGGGATTCTTCGACGGAATGGGTCGGTTCGCTCAGGACCGGCAGCTGTTTTTCGCGGAATCGGGCAATGACTTCGCTGACACTCTGGTCCTCGGCCACCTGGTAGATGTCGACCAGATTGTCCTTGAGCATATAGAAGGAAATTTCGCCAATACGGGGGGTAAACAGCAGGTCGATTTTTTGCGCCAGCATGGTCTTGATGACCTTCAGGCCGATGAATTTTTTCTGGTCGAGAAACTGGTTGGAATAAAAGTCCTCGATTTCCTCGCCCTGCGCATGCAAACGCAGCACCACGAAAAAGGGCGCACGCCCGAAATGACCGTGTACCCGGGATTCCAGTCCCTTGATATCCTTGACCGGAACGATAGCGGTCAATTCATGATCGGTGGCCGGCTCGACATGCACGAAAACCGATTCAATGTGTTCGCTCTGCTTGCGGATGGCCTGCTCGGCCAGATCCGCCAGATGGTGGGCGCGATACAAAGGCAGGGTGGGACTGGTATAGATGACGCAATCGACCATGCGAAACGGGCCGGCCTGACGAATACGCACCTCGCTGATGCCCTTGACACCGTAGATGCTGTTGACACACGCTTCGATGGCATGGGTCAACCGGGGATCGAGGTTGGCGTCCAGCAGCGCCAGAAAAGACTGCCGCACGCTGCTCCAGCCCAGTTTGATAATCAGAAAGGCGATCAGCAGAATGACAGCCCCCTCGATATAACGGATACCCAGGTAGTCGAGCAGCAATCCCGCCAGCACCACGCTCGAGGTCGCGATATCAAGAAACGATTCGCCGGCATTGACCTGCAGCGACTGGGAATTGATGGCGCGGCCGACGTGTCTTTCCGCCAAAGCGATCGCCAGGGATACCACCATGGAAACGGCGCTGGCCAGCATCGGTACCAATGGCATGGTTCCCCTGCCCGCAGCATGCCCCAGTTTGTCCAACCCTTCCGGAATCAATTCCAGTCCCGCCCAGCAGATCACCGCCCCGGCAAGCAGGGTGACAAAGGTTTCCGCCCGGTAAAGACCGTAGGGAAACCGCTCGGTCTTTTCCTTGGCGGCCAGCCAGAGGCCAAAGAAGCTGGCAAAAATCGCCAGCAGATCCGCACCGCTGTGAAAAGCGTCGGCGATCAGCACCGGAGAATTGTAATGCCAGCCCACCAGAGCCTTGCCGACGGCCAGACCAAAGGTGGCCGCCGTCGCCAGCAGGGCGATTCTCTGGCCGCGCTGAAGCCGGGCCGTCTGGGCTCGTTGAACACAGACCTCAGTCATGCCGCTACCTCTCTTCGGTAACGAGCTGCCGTGTCATGGGCGAGCCGCATTCAGGACAGATCCGCTTGAAACAGGGCACTCCGAGCTGGTGAGGAAGTTTAAGCCCGCATACCGGGCACACGCAATGGCTGGGCGGACCGCCGGGCCGTTTGCAGCCACTCCAGGGATTTCCACCTCGTCTGCCACCTCTGCCAAAACCAAAAGCCATATCATTTCCCTTGGTGTATCATGTTTTTTGTTAATAGATATTTTTTACACCTATTATGTTTTTTCTGCAACCAAAAGCATTCATTTTACAGATCCGCATGCCACGCCACCACCCTTCAATCTGCTAGAATAAGGAAAGAAATCCCATGCTCAAAGGAGGCTGTCGCATGCGGCACATGCATCTGCCCTTTGATATTTTACCGCAACCGGATGAAACAACCTGCGGCCCGACCTGCCTCCATGCGCTTTATTGCTATTTCAACCAGGAAATGCCCCTGTCGCAGGTGATCCGGGAGGTGCCGATGCTCGAAGGCGGCGGCACCCTGGCGGTATTGCTGGCCTGTCACGCTCTGGACAAGGGATTTCGCGCCACCATCTACAGCTACAAGATGCAGCTTTTCGACCCCACCTGGCTGATGCCGGGCGGGCCGGATATTCGGGACCGCCTGCAAAAACAGATGCTGTTCAAAAAGGATCCGAAACTGCAGGCCGCCTCACGGGCTTATCTGCGTTTTCTTGATCTGGGAGGGCAGTTGCGCTTCGAGGATCTTACCCTCGATCTTATCCGACGTTACGTCAAGCGCGAACTGCCGATCATCACCGGGCTCAGCGCCACCTACCTGTACCGCACTCCCCGCGAGTATGGTCCACTCTGCGAATACGACGATATCCGCGGCGAACCTTCGGGACATTTCGTCGTTTTGTGTGGCTACGACAAGGAACGGCGCACCATCGCCGTGGCCGACCCGCTGCTGCCCAATCCGGTGGCGGATCGGCAGATTTACAATGTTCTCATCGAACGGGTGCTGTGCGCCATACTGCTGGGTGTTTTGACCTATGACGCCAACCTGCTGATCATCCAACCCCGACAGGAGCGACAACACCATGCCTCTCGACACCCTGATCGTGGTTGACGACCCGGCCGCCTGGCCTATCGATATCCCCGGCACGGAACTCGTTAAAGCACGCCACTACCTGACCGACCCTGGATATCAAAACCGGCGGCGTGTCAAGGTTTTCAACCTCTGTCGCTCCTACCGCTACCAGAGCCTGGGGTATTACGTCTCGTTGCTGGCCCAGGCCCGCGGTCACCGGCCGCTGCCGGATGTCTCGGCGATTCAGGATCTGAAATCGAACAGCATGATTCGTACCGTGTCGGACGAACTGGACGATATGATCCAGAAAAGCCTGCGTCCCCTGCGTTCCGGAGAATTCATCCTCAGCATCTACCTTGGACGTAATTTTGCCAAACGCTACGACCGACTGAGCCAGCAACTGTTCAGCCTGTTTCCGGCACCGTTTCTGAGGGCCTGCTTCGCCTACAACCCCAAACGGGAAAAGTGGCAGATGCAGAACATCATGCCGCTGGCCGCCAGCGAAATCCCCGAAGAACATCGAGCATTTGCCCTCGAGAAGGCCGTCGAATATTTTCAGCGTCCCCGACCGCGAACGCAGCGGCACGGCCGGGCGCGCTTCGACCTGGCTATCCTGACCAACCCCGATGAAGCCGAACCGCCATCCAACACCCGAGCCCTGCAGCGCTTTCTGCATGCCGCCAGGCAGGTCGGATTCTCAGCAGAGATCATCGGGCGCAATGATTTCGGCCGCCTGGCCGAGTTTGACGCGCTGTTTCTGCGAGAAACGACCAGCGTCAATCACCACACCTTCCGTTTCGCCCGCCGCGCTGTCGCTGAAGGCCTGGTCGTCATCGACAGTCCGGAGTCGATTCTGAAATGCACCAACAAGGTATTTCTGGCAGAACTGCTGCGCCGACATCACATCGCTGTGCCGGATACCCTGATCCTGCACCGCCCCGCCCCGGAACCGGTGATCGCCAGTTTGGGACTGCCCTGCATTCTGAAACAGCCGGATGGTTCCTTTTCCCGCGGCGTGCTCAAGGTCGATCGGGCAGAAGACCTGCGTCAGGAACTTATCCACCTGCTGGCCCATTCCGACCTGGTGATTGCCCAGCGCTACCTGCCAACAACTTTCGACTGGCGCATTGGCATCTTCGATCGTCAGCCATTGTATGCCTGTCGCTATTATATGGCGGCCCGGCACTGGCAGATCCTGCGCCACGATCTTGATGGCAGGCTGCTCGACGAAGGCCGCTGGGAAACGCTGCCAATCCAGGACGTCCCCGCCGGGGTCGTTTCCACGGCGCTCAAGGCCGCCAACCTCATCGGTGACAGTCTGTACGGGGTGGACCTCAAACAGGTGGGCCGACGGGTCTATGTCATCGAGGTCAATGACAATCCAAATATCGATGCAGGAGTGGAAGACGCCGTTCTCAAGGAGAACCTGTATCGCATCATCATGCAGGGATTGATGCGGCGGGTGGAGATGCGCAAGGGGATTCCGGGCAAATGACAACATCCAGAAGGCTGCATCTGTTCGAAGGCATTGGCGTGGAACTGGAGTACATGCTCGTCGACCGGCAATCCCTGGCGGTGGCACCCATGGCCGACCGGCTGCTGGCCGCCCAGGCCGGGCATCTTAAGGACGAAGTGGAGGCCGGACCGCTGCGCTGGTCCAACGAGCTGGTCCTGCATGTGATCGAGCTGAAAACCAACGGCCCCGCAGCCGGCCTGACCGAGTTAGCGCCGATTTTTCAAGAAGGTGTTGCCGCGGTCAACCGGCGTCTGGAAACATTTAACGCACGGCTGATGCCCACCGCCATGCACCCCTGGATGGACCCCGCCAGGGACAGCCGTCTGTGGCCCCATGACAACAGCCTTATCTACCAGACCTACCATCGGATTTTCGACTGTCGCGGCCACGGATGGGCCAACCTGCAGAGTTGTCACCTCAACCTGCCGTTTTGCGGCGATGCGGAATTCGGCAGTCTGCACGCCGCCATTCGCCTGCTGCTGCCGATCCTGCCGGCACTGTCGGCCAGCTCGCCTTTTATGGACGGTCGCTTCAGCGGGTTGCTCGACACCCGCCTGCAGGTTTACCGCGACAATCAGAAACGTATCCCGATGATTACCGGCCGGGTAATCCCTGAAGCGGTGTTCAGCCGGCGGACCTACCGGGAGCAGATCCTGTGGCCACTCTACCGCGCCATCGCCACCGACGACCCGCAAGGCGTTCTGCAGGAAGAATGGCTCAATTCGCGGGGTGCCATCGCCCGGTTCGAGCGGGGCACCATCGAAATACGCACCCTGGATGTGCAGGAAACGCCGGTGGCCGACCTGGCGATTGCCGCTGCCGTGGTAGCCACGCTCAAAGCCTTGACCAAACAACGCTGGCAGTCTCCGGCAAAGATGCGGGACTGGCCGGTGGAACCACTGGCGGAAATACTTTCCGCCACCATCCGCGACGCCGAACAAGCTGTCATCGGCAACCGCGCCTATCTCTCTATGTTCGGTCTCGACCGCGACCGTGCCACGGCGAAAGAGTTGTGGCGGCACCTCGTAACCACTCTGGGGCGGGAGCAATGGGGGGAATTGAAATCGTTTCTGCCGGAGTTGACAACCATCCTGGATCGGGGGCCACTGGCGCGGCGCATCCTTGATGCCCTGGGCAAACATCCCGGTCTGGATAATATAGCCGCAATCTACCGAGCCCTGTGCGACTGCCTTGGCAAAGGCCGCATGTTTCTTGCCGAGTGAGCGGCAGAGCAGATAAACCCATGGCTCTTTGCACTCCTGACCCAACCGGATCAAAGGATCACCCCATGACTTGCACGCCCCGGATTTTTGTCAGTTGCGAACATGCCAGCAATCGGATTCCAGTGCGATACCGGCACCTTTTCGAAGATCGGCGGGCCGTACTCGAAACCCATCGTGGATACGATATCGGCATACTGCCTTTTGCCGAAAGTCTGGCGGCAGCCTTCCAGGCACCGTTGCTTGTCGCCAATGTCAGCCGCCTGCTCGTGGACCTCAACCGGTCTGCCGCCAACCGTACGCTGTTTTCCGAATTCAGCCGCCACCTGCCTTTCTCGGAGCAGCAACTGTTGCAACAACACTACCACCGGCCCTACTGGCGCACCGCCAAAGACATCGTCGCCGGCATCATCGCTCAAAACGATCGCGCGCTGCACCTTTCGGTGCACAGCTTCACGCCGATCCTCAACGGAAAGGTCCGCAATGCCGATATCGGCCTGCTGTACGACCCGTCGCGGAGCGCCGAAAAATTGTTTTGCCGCCAGTGGCAAAAAGCCCTCGCGGCAACACAACCGACACTGCGCATCCGTCGTAACTACCCCTATCGCGGCAACGCTGACGCCCTGGTTACCTCTCTTCGCCAAAATTTTGGGGAAAACAGCTATCTCGGCATCGAAATCGAAATCAACCAGGCCATCCCGCTCAGCGGCAAAAACACTTGGGCAAGGCTGCAACAGGCATTGATCGCAGCGCTGCGCAAAACCCTGCGAAATATCAACGCATGAAATTGATTTCGCAGAAGTTTCTGATAAATTCACAGGACGGTCAGGTAAATCGGTGCAAAGTTGACCGGCATCAATTTTTCTCTTGTCGATCCGGGTTAGGTTGCCATCAAAGACACCCTGAAACGCTTCTGAACAGATATCGCCCAGGCATATCCCACCAAGACGAGGAGGAAACATGTACTGTCATCAATGCGAACAGGCGGCAAAAGGCGTAGCATGCACGGTAACCGGCGTATGCGGCAAGCAACCGGAAACGGCGGCGCTGCAGGACAACCTGCTGCAGGGCCTGCGGGGTCTGGCCTACTACGCCAACGAGGCGCGCAAACAAGGTAAAAAAGATATGCAGATCGACAAATTCATGCTGGCCGGGCTGTTCGCCATCGTGACCAACGTCGACTTCGATCCCAAGCACCTTGAAGAACTCATCGCCCGTTGCTACAACATGGAAAAAAAAGCCATGGATCTGGCCGGAACCTCCTGCTGCGGCATCGGCAAGCTGGTGAGCGGCATCAAGGAAGCCTTCAAACCCGGGGTGCCGGCGGACGCCAAGGACTGGAAACCGACTTCCGACCTGATCAAACAGGGGGAGAGCTACAGCATCGAGCATCTGCACGCCGATCCGGACGTGCGTTCAGCCATTGAAATCCTGATCTACGGCCTCAAAGGCATGGCGGCCTATGCCCACCATGCAATGATCCTGGGTAAAACCGACGATGAAGTTTTCGCCTTTTTCCACCGGGCGCTGGCCGCCACCTGCGACCCCAACCTGGGACTGATGGATTTCGTCAACCTGGCCATGGAATGCGGCAAGGTCAACCTGACCGTCATGGGGATGCTCAACGAGGCCCATATCGGACATTACGGCAAACCCGAACCGACCATGGTCAACACCGGTACCCGCAAGGGCAAGGGAATCCTGGTTTCCGGACACGACCTGAAAATGCTGGAGGAAGTTCTCAAGCAAAGCGAGGGCAAGGGCATCAACGTCTACACCCACGGGGAAATGCTGCCGGCCCACGGCTATCCGGGTCTGAAAAAATACAAGCACCTGGCCGGCAACTTCGGCGGCGCCTGGCAGGACCAGGCCAAGGAATTCCCCGAATTTTCTGGCGCCATTATCTTCAATACCAACTGCATCCAGCGTCCGGCCGATTCCTATAAAGACCGCCTTTTCACCTGGGACTGCGTAGCCTGGCCCGGCGTCAGGCATCTGGAAGGATGGGACTTCTCCGAGGTTATCGACAAGGCCCTCGCCTGCCCCGACCTGCCCGAAGCACCGGGCAAGGAAATCATGGTCGGTTTCGGCCACGACGCGGTGCTGGGCGTAGCCGACAAGGTCATCGAAGCGGTGAAGGCCGGCGCGGTAAAACATTTCTTCCTCATCGGCGGTTGCGACGGCGCCAAACCGGGGCGCAACTACTACACCGAGTTCGCCGAAAAAGTCCCCAAGGACTGCGTGATCCTGACTCTGGCGTGCGGCAAGTACCGTTTCAACAAACTTGACTTCGGCGACATCGGCGGCATTCCACGCCTGCTCGACGTGGGACAGTGCAACGACGCCTACAGCGCCATCCAGATCGCCATCGCCCTGGCCGGCGCCTTCGAATGCGGCGTCAACGATCTGCCCCTGTCGCTGATTTTGTCCTGGTACGAGCAGAAGGCGGTGGTCATCCTGCTGACCCTTTTGCACCTTGGCATCAAGAATATCAAGCTTGGCCCCACCCTGCCGGCCTTTGTTTCGCCGAACGTATTGAATTACCTGGTGGAAAACTTCAACATCGCCCCCATCAGCACCCCGGATGCCGATCTCAAGGAAATCCTCGGCTGATTCGGAAATAACCCACGATCAAAAGGCGGCAGGAAATCCTGCCGCCTTTTTTCACAATGCACGGTTTGATGACTGACAAACCGCCTGCAAAACTCAGAGCGGAAGCCCCGCCGAAAACTCTTCGTGCATGGCCTGCTGAAACACTACCACTCTGCTTCTGCCCTCCCGCTTGGCACGGTACATGGCGGCGGCAGCTGCGCGCAGCAACTGCTCAATATCGATATGGCCACCTCCAACAAAAACCACTCCGATGCTGGCGGCAAAACGCACCGGATGGCCATTGTGAAAAGCCGGTTCCTGAAGGGATTCCAACAGCCGCGAGGCGAGATGGACGGCGTCCACCTTTCGTGCCACAGGATCAAGCAGTACGGCAAACTCGTCTCCCCCCATGCGCGCGAGGGTGTCGCTCTCCCGGAAACAGCGGCCGAGGCGCTCCGCGGCTACCGTCAGCAGTTCGTCGCCAGCGCCATGACCGAAGGTATCATTGATCCGCTTGAAGTGATCGATGTCGATCAGCAAAACAGCCAGACCGGCAGACTGGTTTTCCCTTAACCTCTGCAAGGCCGAATGCGCACGCTGGAAAAACAGGGAACGATTGCCCAGCCCCGTCAAAGGGTCGTGCAGCGCCTCGTGGCGCAACGCCTGCTGGACCTTCTGCAACCTGTCCAGGGTCTCATTCATGCTGACGGCAATCATGCCCAGTTCGTCATTCCCTTCCACCGTCAGCCGCAAATCGGCTTCACCGGCATCGCGGATACGCGCCAGGCCCCGGTCCAGACGTTTCAGTCGCGCCAGAACCAGACGGTGCATGAGATGCATCAGAACTATCAGGAAGACCACCGCCGCCGCGGCCAGATTTGCCATCAGATAGTGTTGTCCGGCTTTCCCCTGCCGATAAATCCAGCGAGCATCCTGAACGCGCAGAACAGCCGCCGGGCGCTTCGCATCGTCGGCAATCAGAACATATCCGCTGATGGCATCCGCGCCTTCCGTGCGAACCGCCACAGGTGAGGCTGCTGAAACGGGCACATCGTTCGGCCGGGAAACAAGGGAAAGGTTCAACCCGGCAGGCCGCGCGGCCTGCTGCAAACGCCGGTCATCGAGGAAACGGCCTACCAGCAGGGTGCCGCGACCTGGCCCCATGGCGTTGCTGTTCAAAATCGGCGCGGCGGCAACCAGCAGGGGCCGACCTTCCACGCCTATCAAGCCGCTGGCGGGCGGATGCTTTGCCGAAAGACGCGAGAACCTTCCGCTTTCCTGAATTGCGGCGACCCAGGCGGCAGGTGGGGCCGTCACGACATTGCTGCCATTGTGCCAGAAGCCTTCAAACAAGGAGCCGTCAGGACCAAAATACAGAAACAGCTCGGCATCCAGCTGCAGAAAAGTGGCCACCGGCAGATTGGAACGCACGTATTGCCTGTTGCCATCCTGCATGAAAGCATAGGTATCATCCCAGTAAGCCCAGTCTCGGACATACAAGGACTGGGTTTCCAGCAGGCTGTTCACCACCCGCCTTGCCAGTTCCACCCGCTGCAACATGTATTTGTGTTCCAGCCGTTTGAAACTGCCGAGAAAAATGGTTGAGGATATCCCGTATAAAACGGCATAAAACCCCAGCAAGGTCACGGCAACCAGCCAAAAGGTTCGCAAACGTAAAGTCACAAGCAACCTCCGGGGTCCTGTCCGGAAACCGGACCGGCAAAAGCCATGCTACCGGCCGTGCAAACCTGGTCTGCGCATGCCGATTCCGAACCGCTGCAAAAAAAAAGGATGACCCCTATTACCATTGGGCGTCAAACCAGCGGACCTGTTGCTTCATCGACCGACACGACCAAAAAGTTTAATCCAATGCGGGAAAGGGCGAAAGCAGGTCCGATGCGCAAAATTGATGAAATTTCCGGCAATTTTGCCTAATTTTTAGTCATACAGGGTAAAGCCTACCTATTTTTTATTCTGGACATGTCCCACACTTTTACACTAAAATGCGATCTGCTTAAATTTTGGCTTAAGACTGCCTATTTTTTGGGCAAAAAACACATACACATTTAACGCAACAGGAGGCACTATGACTGTAACACTGGATGAAAAAGTCTCCCCCATCTATCAGGAAGTACTGGCCCGCAATCCGGGGGAAGTGGAATACCACCAGGCGGTGCGCGAAGTTCTCGAATCCCTGGGACCCGTTCTGAGCAAATACCCGGAATTTCGCGAATACAAAATCATCGAAAGGATCTGCGAACCGGAGCGCCAGATCATCTTCCGGGTACCCTGGCAGGACGACCAGGGCCGCGTGCACATCAACCGCGGTTTCCGCGTCGAGTTCAACAGCGCCCTTGGTCCCTACAAAGGCGGCCTGCGGTTCCACCCCTCGGTTTACCTAGGAATCATCAAGTTCCTCGGGTTCGAGCAGATTTTCAAAAACTCCCTGACCGGCATGCCCATCGGCGGCGGCAAGGGTGGCTCGGACTTCGATCCCAAGGGCAAATCCGACAGCGAAATCATGCGCTTCTGCCAGAGCTTCATGATCGAACTGTATCGTCACATCGGTGAAAACACCGACGTTCCGGCAGGCGACATCGGTGTTGGCGGTCGCGAAATCGGCTATATGTTCGGCCAGTACAAGCGCATCACCAACAAGTACGAAGCCGGCGTTCTGACCGGCAAGGGGTTGACCTGGGGCGGGTCCCTGGTGCGCACCGAAGCTACCGGCTACGGCACGGTCTATTTCGTGGAAGAGATGCTCAAGGCCCGCGGCGATTCGCTGGAAGGCAAGGTATGCACCGTTTCCGGTTCCGGCAACGTGGCCATCTACGCCATCGAGAAACTGTTCCACCTTGGCGCCAAAGTAGTAGCCTGTTCCGACTCCAACGGCGTGCTGTTCCATGAAAAGGGCATCGACCTCGACCTGCTCAAACAACTCAAGGAAGTCGAACGCCGCCGCGTCCGCGACTACGCCAGCTACCACAGCGATGCCGTCTACACCGAAAACGGCAACATCTGGGACATCCCCTGCCAGGTTGCCCTGCCCTGCGCAACCCAGAACGAACTGACCGGCAAGGATGCCGAGGCTCTGGTCAAGAACGGCTGTATCGCGGTCGGTGAGGGCGCCAACATGCCGACGACTCCCGAAGGCGTCAGCGTCTTCCTCGACGCCAAAATCGCCTACGGTCCCGCCAAAGCCGCCAATGCGGGCGGGGTTGCGACCTCGGCGCTGGAAATGCAGCAGAACGCCAGCCGCGACTCGTGGTCCTTCGAGCACACCGAAAAACGTCTGCACGAGATCATGATCAACATCCACAAAAACGTCGCCGAAACCGCCATGGAATTCGGCACCCCCGGCAACCTCGTCAACGGCGCCAACATCGCCGGTTTCATCAAGGTCGCCAAGGCCATGCTGGCCATGGGCCTGGTCTGATCCATACAGCTCACGAAAAACAGAAAAGCCCGGCTTTTGCCGGGCTTTTCTGTTTTCAGCGACCGAAACAGATCACTTTTTGCGCCAGCACATCGGACATCAACTGCAGTTCGCCTTCGTCCAGAAACACGACCTTGACAATCTCTTCATACCTTCCGGCGGTCGGCTCCAGGCTCAGAAGGCGGTTCGGGTGCCGATCGAGCAGGCTGCGATTGAAAAAACAGTGCCCATCTTCGGGATACAACGCCAGATAGAAGATCTCGGTCTCCACCAGATCCTGGAAAAAATGCGATCCGAAAGACAGTTCCGGCATCAGGCCACCCGGCGGAAATGCCACTTCGACCAGCACGGAAACATTGTTGATTTCGGAAAATCTCACCGGGATGCCCAGCGAAGGGGTGCTGGTTCCCCATCGGCCAGGCCCCATCAGCAAGGTGGGCAGATCCTGTTTGTCACAGACCTTTTTATTGATCCTTCCCACCAGCCGGGCGATTTCATACTTGTCGGACAGCGGCAGAGGGCAATAGCCCTGCGGCTCGATCCAGATGATGCAGTGCACCGGCTGCACAACGTTGCCCCCCATGAAATGCCCTTCTGACTCAAAAAAAACCCGCTCTTGGGGCAAAGCCTCGGGGATATTGCCGCCCTTCTCCAGACCGCGGGTTTGCAGCGGACGGCACTGGACCAGGTTGATACGGGGCACATCGTCCCCGATGAAATTTACCGTAAATTCGATATCCACCGGGTAACAGTAGGTTTTCTCCAGGGTCTTGAGCATGCGTTGCATCAGCTTTGCGAAGCCGGTTTCGGACAACAGCCCTTCAAACGTCAGCAACCAGGCGGGCCGCGACTTGAGGCCGCGCTCTTCCAGTCGTTGCAGCGCCTCCCGGTCCGGCACCGCGTAACGCTCCAGCTCCATATTCAGCCGGTGTCCGGCAAGGGTCAGCAAGGATACCGTTTCCGGAGCGTTTTTATTTACATTCAGCACATCGACGTCCCGTTGGGAAAAGCGGCGGAGATCCGAGGCGTTTTTCTGGGGAATCTTGCCGGGCTGATCCAGGGCGACAATGCGCGGGTAATCGCTCTCCGCGCGGTCCACGGCACGGGTTCCCAATCCGAGCACCAGGCGCAACATGCCGGCCCTGGGATCCATGTCCCGATCCCACACAAAGGTGTTGTAGGAGGCCCCCACCCCGGCCAGTTCCGGAAAATAAAAGTGTTCATGGTAGGCTCCGGACACACGCTGCACGAGCAGGGCCATCTGCTCCTGCCGCTTGTCGAGCCCCCTCTGCCGCCGATAGGTCAGGGCATCTTCGCTCATGGTGCTGGCGAAAACCTGGCGCACCGCATCTTCGAACTGTTCGTAGCGCTGTTCCGGAGCCCCCTGGTTGACGCGGAAGTAACTCTCGTATTTTCCGGCAAAGGCGTTGCCAAAACTGTCCTCGAGCAGGCTGCTGGAGCGCACGATAATCGGATATTGCCCGAAATGTTCGAGCATTTCCCGAAATTTTTCCCGCACCTCCGGCGGGAACGAGCCATGGCGGAATTTTTCGGCAAGATCGGGGGCATGCCGGAAATAGCCGTCCGGAGTTTTCTGCTGCATCAGCAGTTTCCACCAGCCGTTATGGACAATATAGGAAAAATAGATATCCGAGGCGATGTAAAAGGAATCGTGCGGTTCCAGATAACGCTGCCAGTCAAAGGAAAAATCACGCAGCAGCATACCGCGGGCCAGCAGCATGCCAACGGCCTTGCCCCCGATATAACCGGTGCCGATAGTGCGCGATTTGATCTCGAGCAAATCCTCCAGGGAAAAATAGCTGCGCGCCAGGCTCAACATGCGGTCATCGTGCCCGATCATGATGCGGCATAGCTGATCGACCATTTCCTCCTGCTCACTACGGGAGGATGGCGTAGCGGCCAGCGCTTCGGCCCGCAGGAAAAGGCGATCCCAGTAATCCAGATGCCGGTGGGCGTTCTCGGAATTGCGCAGATAGATCCGGGTCAGGTTGGTGGCATCGTAACTGTTGGCGATCGGCACGAAGCATTCATCCTGCTTCACATGGGGCAGAAACATGGTCGGCGAGTGCCGCTGCCAGACTTTCGTGGGGTGCACATGCATGAGGCCGTTAAACCGGTAGAGATCGAGCAGCACCTGGGTCGTCTCGCGGATCTGGGCAATCGTTTTAAAGGAATGGCTGCTGCGGATCAGTCCGAAATAGGCCACCGTATCCAACTCATAAAGGTATGGGCATGTCACCTGAAAAAAATTGCCGATCATGGCGTCTGTCGCCCAGGCCAGCAGCAGGTCCGACAGGCAATCGAACACGTAATACACCCCGGGGCCTGTCTCGGTAAGGATATTATAGACTTTGGTGGCAAAGGGCTCGAACCCTTTATAGGCATCCAGTTTGTGGATGGTAACCCCCGGAGCCGGCTCAACCAGAGACGGGTGCTGGCCGAACCGCATATAGACGACCTGCCGGCCCTCGCCCAGCGCCTGCTGCACAAAGCGCTGCGCAAAATAATCGTAGTCGGCCACGCTGTCGACACGCCACACGACATTGTCGCCCACCCGCAAATGGTCGAGGATATCATCGAGACCAAAGAATCCCGTCGAGGCAATCGACTGCCTGTTCATAGGGCAACCTCCGGGTTGAAGGGCAGTTCATCATGGCGGCAGGGAACACTCGCCCCCCGTGGCAGGCGGGAAAATATCCGCCATGGTGTCTGGCGATATCAAGTTGCGCGAAACCTGATATCATTTGCACAAAAGCATAACAACAGGTGAAAGGACCCACAAGCTTGAAAACCACCCCATGCCGTGACACCGCGGGCCCGGACCTTGCGGCTTTTACCGAATTCTGCCGTCGGCAGGGCATCAAACCGACCCGGCAGCGCATCGAAATCTACCGGGAGCTGCGGGCGAGAGAGGATCATCCGAGCGCGGAAATCATCTATGGCCAGGTAAAAAAACGCCTTCCCGCAATTTCCCTGGACACGGTCTACCGCACCCTGCGCCTGTTTGAACAACAAGGCATCATCTCCCGCGTCAGTGCGCCCGGAGAAAGCATGCGCTTTGACGGCAATCTGCAGCACCACCACCATTTCATCTGCACTGAATGCGGCTCGGTACGGGATTTTTACAGCGACGCATTTGACAGCCTCACCGCTCCGGAACAAGTGGTCGAGTTCGGCGACATCCGCTCCGTCCACGTCGAGGTGCGGGGCGTCTGCCATGACTGTCGAAACAAAACCGGGGAAAAACCACCCCCATCACCTTGACTTTTGGTAGAAATGTTCAATAGTAATAATTACTATTCTACAGCCGGGTTTCGGAAACAAGGGCAATTCCGCCAAATCCGCATTACGACCCTTGAAATGCATGTTGCATCATTTATTTTTTCAGTTAAGTGTAAGCGACATCGCGTTTTCCGACCATGCGTTTTTCACCTGTAACACGATAGAAAGGAACAGCTTATGACCCTTAAAGGCAGCAGAACCGAGAAGAACATCCTTACCGCCTTCGCCGGTGAATCCCAGGCCCGCAACCGCTACACCTACTTCGCCAGCCAGGCCAAAAAAGATGGTTTCGTGCAGATTGCCGACATTTTCGAAGAAACCGCCAATCAGGAAAAGGAACACGCCAAGCGGCTTTTCAAGTTGCTCGAGGGCGGCGAGGTGGAAATATGCGCGGCCTTTCCGGCCGGAGTGATTGGCGACACCGCCACCAACCTGGAGGAAGCCGCTGCAGGGGAAAACCACGAGCACGCCCAGATGTATCCCGGCTTCGCCAAAATCGCCCGGGAAGAGGGATTCGAAGCCATCGCGGATATTTTCATGGCGATTGCGGTCGCCGAAAAACAGCACGAAAAACGCTATCGTGCCTTGCTGGCCAACATTAAAAACGGCAAGGTCTTCAAAAAAGACAGTCCGGCGGTCTGGCGCTGCCGCAACTGCGGCTACCTGCATGAAGGAACGCAGGCGCCCGCCGAATGCCCGGCCTGCGCCCATCCCCAGGCCCACTTCGAACTGCTTGGAGAAAACTACTGAAAATTTAAGAAGATTCCCTTCGGGGAGAAAGGAGACCCCATGCCGTCCATCATGCAGACCATCGAGGCCAACAGCACCCTCAAAACGCTGGCCACCGCCCTAAAAACTGCCGGCATGACCGACTGGCTGAACAAGCCCGGCAGCTTCACCTTTTTCGCGCCCAACGATGATGCGTTCAAACGGCTGAACATCGAAGTGATCATGGAGGACAAGGACAAGCTCGCCACCATTCTGCAATACCACCTGGTGGCCGAAAAACACGCCGCAGCCGCGCTGGACGCCCAGAACATCTTTACCCTGGCCACTGAAATGGGCAAGAGCCTGTCGGTGTATCTCGATGAAAACGAAATCATGATCGACAACGCCCACATCATCGAACCGGACATCGAATGCGCCAACGGTGTCATCCACATCATCGACAATGTGTTTCTGCCGCAGCATTCGGGTTGGTATGAAACCACGGCCTGAGATGGCTTTTTATAGCCGGGTTCGGGTCAAACCTTACGGAAAGAATGCGTCAGATACGCAAAAAGGAGTTTTTCATGGCAAAGGATAAATCCGACAAGTCGAAAAAACTCACCACCAACGCCGGCGCTCCTGTGGTGGACAACAACAACATCATGACCGCCGGTCCGCGCGGCCCGGTGCTGCTGCAGGACACCTGGTTCCTGGAAAAAATGGCCAATTTCGACCGCGAGGTGATCCCCGAACGCCGCATGCATGCCAAAGGGTCGGGGGCTTACGGCGTTTTTACCGTAACGCATGACATCACCCGCTACACCAAAGCGAAAATTT
>NZ_JBFWJQ010000004.1:0-52129 GCF_050253115.1 Syntrophotalea sp. | reverse complement strand
AAGATAGCAGATTGGATCAATTGAACCTGCTCAAATAGCCAGCCGCCTTTAGGCGGCCCAAGGTTTGAGCCAACCGCTTTGAGCGGTTCACCCATAAAGCCCCCGGTTTGACCGGGGGATACTTACAGTCGGTATTTCTGCAGGATGCCGACGGTCTGATCGCCGGCCCGGTGCAGCTGCGGGCGATCCTCGATCATCTGCGCAAAACCTTCCCCTGGCCCTTTCGCGTTACCGCTTACGCGCGCTCCAAAACGGTATTACGTTATCGCCCGGAAGACCTTTTAGCCCTGCGCCAGGCAGGCTTGTCGCGCCTGCACATCGGCCTGGAGTCGGGCTGTGACACCGTGCTGCGGCAGGTATGCAAAGGCGCCAGCCGTGCTGAGCATATCATGGCCGGCCGGCGGGTCCGGCAGGCTGGCATCGAGCTGTCCGCCTATGTCATGCCGGGTCTGGGAGGCAGAAACCTGTCGGAACGCCATGCCCGGGATTCCGCAAGCGCCCTGTGTGCCATCGATCCGGAATTTATCCGTCTGCGCACCCTGGCCATCCCCGGCGGCGTGCCCCTGGCGCAGGAATGGCTTAGCGGCCGCTTTGAACTGTGTGACAGCCGGGAGCTGGCTCGGGAATTGCTGTTGTTTCTGCAGTCGCTCGATGCGGCCCACGGCGAACTGGTCAGCGACCATGCGCTGAACCTGTTCGAAGATCTGTCGGGCCGGTTGCCCAAGGATCTGCCACGGCTG
The DNA here is from genome assembly GCF_050253115.1 of Syntrophotalea sp. NCBI lineage: Bacteria > Pseudomonadati > Thermodesulfobacteriota > Desulfuromonadia > Desulfuromonadales > Syntrophotaleaceae > Syntrophotalea > Syntrophotalea sp. Next base: position 51,389 of record NZ_JBFWJQ010000004.1, on the reverse strand, counting down.
CGGAGCATGGTTGAGGCGTTTCTTGTCCTGCCCGACGAGCGGCGTTGCCTGTATCTTGTCGGCCGCCGCGGCGGCGTGCTGCGTGGCCTGGCGGATCTGCAGGATCCCGGCAGGCAGGCGGCGGCCGCGGCGATCTGCCGGAAACTGGGCGCCACGCCGGACAATGTCGAGGAGATCTGCAGGCTGTTGATGCAGCGTTTGATCTGAATCGTCGCCTGGCCAGGAAGCAGCCGGCGAACTTGTCGTCAAGGAAAGGGTGTCGACTTATGACTCATACCTGTACCATCGATACGCCGTTGGGACCCATGCTGGCGGCTGCCAAAGGCGGCAAGCTAGCGGTGCTGAATTTTCTCGGCCAGAAACACTTTGCAGCCGGCATGAATGATTGGTTGAAGCAGCCCGATGATCCCGTGCTGGTTGCTCTGCGGGCATGGCTCCAGGGCTATTTTTCCGGAGCGGCAACTGTCCCCGATGTTCCCCTCGATCCCGGAGGAACGCCCTTTCAGAAGACGGTATGGAGCATTTTGTTGCGAATACCCCGAGGAGCTACCACCAGTTACGGCGAAATCGCACGGGAAGTTGCCGAAAAAACCGGGATAGCCGCAATGTCGGCACAGGCAGTGGGTGGCGCGGTGGGACGCAATCCGATAGCTATCCTGATTCCCTGTCACCGGGTACTCGGCGCCGACGGCAGCCTCACCGGCTATGCGGGAGGGCTGGACAAAAAGCGGGCACTGCTGGCATTGGAAGGAATCACCGTGCCTTGAAACCCACCCTGAAGAACAGGCTGTAGAGCACCGGCACCACGCCGAGGGTCAGTGCGGTGGCGAACAGCAGGCCGAAAATAATGGCGATCGCCATCGGTTCCCACAAAGGGCCGCCGCCGAGCCACAAAGGCAGCAGGCCGCCGATGGTGGTGGCGGTGGTCAGCAAAATGGGCCGCAGCCGGCGCATGGCCGCTTCGATTACCGCGCGCTCTGGCGGCAGGCCGTTCTGCTCGATTTCAATGTCGATGCGATCGATAAGCACGATGGCGTTGTTGATAACGATGCCTGCCAGTGACACCACTCCCAGCAGGGTCATGAAGCCGAAATAGCTCCCCGTGAGCAGCAGGCCGGCGGTCACGCCGATCATGCCCAGGGGGATGGTCAACAGGATGATCAGCGGGCGGCGCAGGGAGTTGAACTGTCCTACCAGTAAAAGCACCACCAGCAGACCGGTGATGGGCAGATTGACGTTGATCGATTCGTTGGCCTTGCCCGAGGTTTCCAGTTCACCACCCATTTCGTATTTGTAGCCGAAGGGCCAGCCGCGCTGTTCCTTCTTCAGCCAGTGGTCCAGTTGCCGGGCGATGGCGATGGCGTTGCCGTTCGTGTCAAGGCCGGCTTCAACGGTAACGGTACGGCGCCGGTCGCGGCGCAGGATCTTGGCCGGTTGCCAGGCGATTTCGATATCAGCCACCTGTTTCAGGGGCACGGACTGCCCGGTGCGCTGCACGTAGATGTTGTGGGTTTCGAGCTTGCCGAAATCCTGGCGGTCGGCGGCCGTGGAGCGCAGGGTGACCGGGATGACTTCATCTGCTTCGCGGTACTCGGTGGTGGTGATGCCGCTGAGAATGGTCTGCAGCGATACCGCCACATCGCGGCTGGTCAGACCGGCGCGCAGGGCGCGGGGCTGGTTGACGCGCACCACCAGTTTTTTGGTGCGGGCTCCCCAGTCGTCCGTGATGTTGAGGATGCCCGGCATGCCCGCGAGATGCGCCTTGACTTTGTCGGCAATGCCAAACAGTTCTTCGCTGTTTTTGCCGGACAGGCGGATTTCCACCGGGTTGTCCACCGGCGGACCGAGGTTCAGAGGCCGGATGCGCGGATTGAGGTCGGGAAAGCGGCTACGACAGAAGGCTTCCAGACGCGGCATGGCGCTGTCGAGGAGGTGGCGGCGGGAGGTGCCGTTGACAAGTACATAGGCATATTCCGGGCTGGGCGGTTCCGGCTTGTAGGGGAGCATGAAGCGCGGCGCCCCTTCACCGATAAAGGCGACCCAGTCGGTGATCCCTTCACCTCCGTTTCCGGACGCCAGATCGGCGCCCATGAAATCCTCGATCTGTTGCACCACCGCTTCGGTTCGTTTAAGCGGCGTGCCCATGGGCAGGCGCAGTTCGGCACAGAAGATGGCCTTGTCGCTGGGCGGGAAAAAAGTCTTGGGGACCAGCCGCATGCCGAGCATGGCAGCCATGAACAGCACAACAATGCCGGCCACGCTCAGCCACCGGTGGCGCAGCAATGCCAGCAGTACGCCGTGATACCCGCGATAGAAACGGGACTGGAAATCAACGGCGCCGGCCTTGCTGTCGGGATGCAGGAAATGGCTGCACAGCAGCGGGGTCATGGTCAGCGACAGTAGCCATGAGCAGAGCAGGGTGATGGTGACCACTTTGAACAGGGGCGCCGTGTATTCGCCGGTGGAGGATTTGGCCAGAAAAATCGGCAGGAAGGCGGCCGCGGTGGTCAGCGACGAGGTCAGCAGGGGGATCTTGAGTTCCTGGGCCGAATCGATGGCCGCCTGCCGCGCCGGTTTGCCCTCCGCCACCTGCACCATGATCGATTCGCTCATGACGATGGCGTTGTCGACCAGCATGCCCAGGGCGATGATCAGGGATGCCAGTGACATCTGGTCGATGCCGATGTTGAAAAAACCCATCACCATCAGCGACATGATCATGGCCATGGGAATCAGGCTCGATACCACCAGCCCGGTGCGCAGGCCGAGAAACACCAGCATCACCGTCAGCACGATGGCCATGGCCTGCAGCAGGTTGCCGGTAAATTCCGAGACCTTGCGTTCGACGTGTTTTGGCTGGAAGGCCACCACATCGAAGCTGACGCCGATGGGGTAGGCCTCGTGAAAACGGTCGATGGCCTGCCGGACCTCCTCCCCGAGCTTGAGGATATCTCCTCCCTCGCGCAGGTGAAGAGCCAGGGTCAGTGCCGGCTGTCCTCTGTAGCGGACCTTGGCCTTCGGCGGGTCGATGTAGCCGCGGTGTATGCTGACGAGATCCTCCAGGTAGACCACGTCCCGGCTGCCCGGCACGTTGATGACAGTACGCCGCAGGTCTTCGACGGAATCGAAATTGCCCGTCGGTTCCAGCACGATCTGTTCCTTGTCGGTGAAGATTTCACCGCCGGGGATGATGATGTTGCGGGCTTCGAGGATGTTTTTCAGCAGCAGCGGCGACAGCCCCAGTTCGGCCAGCCGGGCATTGTTGTACTCCACGAAAATGCGTTCCTGCTGGATTCCCTGGATGTCGACCTTGGCGATTTCGTCACTGAGCAGCAGTTCGTTGCGGCAGTCTTCGGCGATCTGTTTCAGCTGCGCGTAGCTGAAATCCTGGCCGGTGATGGCGATAATGGTACCGAAAATATCGCCGAATTCGTCATTGACGAAAGGCCCCACCACTTCGTCGGGCAGATCCCCGGTGGCGCGCTGCACCTTCCGACGCAGATTGTCCCATATGGGACGCATGTTCTTGTAGCGTTCCAGGATGTTGACGAAGATGACCGAGACGCCTGGTTTCGATTCGCTGTCAATGTAGTCGATCTCGGGGATTTCCTGGATGACCTTCTCCAGCTTGTCGGTAACCAGCTGCTCCACCCGCTCGGGGCTGGCGCCGGGGAAATAGGTCAGCACCTGCGCGGTGCGCACCACGAACCCGGGATCCTCGTCCCGGGGCAGGGATTTGAAGGAGAACAACCCGGCCAGGGCCACCACCACCAGGGCGACGTAGGTGATGCGGGTTTTGTCGAGTGCCGCGCGCGTGATATTCATGGCGCGGGCTCCGGCTCCGTGAGCAGTTTGACCTGTTGGCCATCCTGAATCAGGGCGACGCCGGCGGTGACGATGCGGTTGCCGTCCTTCAGACCGGAGACGATCTCGAGCCCTTCCGCGGACAGTTCCCCGACCCTTACCGGTTGTCTGCGGACCCGGCCCAGATTCGCCCCCTCGACTTCAAGGATGAACACGAAGCGCCCGGCGCGATCCTCGCCAACCGCCTCGGGGGGGACGAGAAAACGGGTGCCGCCTTCGGTCCTCTGGCCGAAGCTGAAAGCGACTTCCGCTGCCATGCCCGGCCGAATGGCCGGGTCGGCGCCGCTCAGGCGCACCGTGACGGGATAAGTGGTGGCGTAACTGGTGGCCGCCACGCCGACCTCGGTCACCTGCCCCTCGAAGACACGCTGCGGCAGGGCATCGAAGCGGATGGCTACCGCGTCGCCGCGCTCGATGCCGGCGATCAGGCTCTCCGGGATGGCGACACCGACCTCCGGTATGGCCCCGGCGGTGAGCAGCGCCACGATCTGGCCTGCCGCGACATTCTCACCGGCCTCGATCGGAACACTGGCGATGGCCCCGTTGACCGGCGCGGTGAGACGGGTATAGCGCAGCTGCGAGCGGGCCAGTTCCAGACGGGTCTCGCTTGCGCGTACCGCCGCGGCGGCCGATTCGCTGGCGGCACGGGCCGCATCGAGGTCGTTGCGGGAAGCATTGCGGTTTTCGTACAGGGCCCGCACCCGGGCATAGTTGGCTTCGGCGTTGCGTGCCTGGGCCAGGGTTCTGGCGAGAGCCGCCTGTGCCTCCTGTTTCTGCAGCTCGTAGTCGGTGGCGTCGAGGCGGGCGATGAGTTGTCCGGCCTGCACCCGGTCTCCGACTTTGACAAACAGGCCCTCGATGGCGCCGGGCACCCGGAAGGAAAGCCTGGACTCCTGGCCCGCTTTGGAAATGCCGGAAAACGAGCGCTGAATCTGTCCGCTGAAAGCCCTTACCGTCGCGCTGCGGACCGGACGCAGCGGGGGCGGCTGAGGCGGACCGTTGTCGTTGCAGGCCATGAGGCTGAGGATGATCGACAGAAAGGCAAGGTATCGGACGGGCATGGCGTCACTCCGGCAAGGTGGCCTGTTGCAGAAATTGTTCGAGGTGCCTGAACCAGTTTTCCCGGTCGTCGGCCCCGAGAAAAAAATCGAACTGGCCGATGGCGCGCTGTACGGCCATCAAATCGAGAAGAAAATCGTAAACGGCATTGGCGGCGGCCTGCTCGGCGACCAGGTCGGCATTCTGGGCGTCAAGCAGTTCAAGGATGGAGACCACCCCGCGCGAGTAGGCATCGGTCACCAGTTCCAGGTTTCGGGCCGCCGCTTCGGACCCCTCGCGGGACAGCCGGATACCGGTGTAGGAGGCCCGGCTGTTGTGCAGGGCGCTACGGATACGTTGCTCCGTGCGGGCGGCGAGCGCCTTGCGTTCCAGTTCCAGCCCCTCGACCTGGCGTTCAGCCTGCACCAGGTCGGCAAAGCGGGTGCCGCCGGAAAACAGGGGCAGCGACAGGCGAATGCCGACGTTCCAGGAGGTGTCATCGGCTTCCGGGATGTTAACGGGAAGCAAACCCTTGAGGCGACTGAAGGGCGATTCAACGCCTTCGCCGGTTTCATCAAGCATGTGCGTGATTCCGGCCTGCAGGGACAGGTCCGGAACCCAGAACGATCGCCGGGCCGCAAGGCGGGCTCGTCTGCGGGCCGCTATGGCCGCATCCAGGCGTTGCAGCTCCGGGGAGGCTTTCAGGCCTTGCGCCACCATAAAATCGCGAAATCTGGCGAATGCCGCCGGAGTGGCAAGCTGGGCGAACAGGCGCGGGTCGCTGACCAACAGCACCGGATCGTCCAGGCCCTGTTCGGATGTCGTGAAATTTTCTTCCAGGGGGCGCTGCAGGATGCGGTTGAGGGCGAGTTTCGCTCGGGTACGCGCCACGTCGGCGTCGATGAGAGCCCTGCGGTCCCGTGCCAGCTGGCTTTCCCAGCGATAGACTTCGGCGGGACTGGAAAATCCGATTTCCCGTCGGGTACGGGCCAGTTCCAGGTTGGACCGCGTCACGCGCAGATTGTTTCTCTGTACCGTCTGCAGGGTTTTGGTCCGCAGTACATCGAGGTATGCGGAGGCCGCCTCCTGGATGACATCGAGGCGCAACTGGCGCCGTTCTTCCTGCCGCGCCTGCTGCTGCTGTTTCTGGATATCGAGATTGGCCCAGGTGGATTCGGAGTAAAGATTCTGCCGCAGTTCCAGGGAAGCGCTCAGACTCTGCTCGGCCTGGGTGCCGAAGCTGGCGGCGGCGCGGTCCTGATCGATAAGGCTCCCGGTCGCCGATAGTTCCAGGTGCGGCAACAGTCCGGCGCGAGCCTTGCGGATGTCTTCACGGCCGGCGGCGACCTTGCGGTCGGCGGCGGCCAGGTCGAGGTTCACCGCTTCCGCTTCTTTTACCACCGTGTCCAGGGACCAGCGCCGCGTCGCTGTCAGCGGCTCGGCGAATAACTGTTCGGCTTCATTGAGTATGTTCCAGGCGGGGGAGAAGCCGATGGCGCGGGCCGTGGCCATATTGATGGCGAGGCGGTCCTCCAGGGAGGTGGTGGCCGGCAGGCTGGCAGCGTTCTCACCCAGCAAAATGCGCTGCATGTTCAGCGCGGTGCGGCGTGCCAGTCGCGCAAAATCGGTGGCCGGAGCCGCTCCCGCCAGTACCCCTTTGCAGACTTCTTCGTAACCCAGGTAGGAAAAGCTGGGCAGTCCGCGGGCGGAAAGCCCGGCGATCAGTTGGCGGAAGGATTCCTCCGCAAGCAGCAGAGGGGTGATGTAGACGGCCTCCGTTTCTTCAGGAAGGGCTGCCAGGGCAGCTTCCACCGCGCCGTTTACCGGGATGACGCTCAGGGAGACGCTGGTTTCGGCCAGTTGCCGTTTGAGGTTGCGGGTGATCTCGGGAATAGCTTCATGGTAGGGACGATGAACAAGGATGGCCAGGTGCTGGAACGGCACCAGTTCGCGAAACAGGCGCAGGTCGCGTAACAGGGGGCTTGTGGTGGCGATGTAGTTGAAGTTGAAAACGCCGCTGCTGCCGTTGCTGGCCGGCAGTTGCTGGGCAGCGCGATCGACGGTCAGCGGCGCAAGGCAGGGTTTGGGCAACGGTCCGCGACGCGCCAGGTCCTGTCCCGCCAGAAGCCCGAGGGCGAGGATCATGTCGATGCTGTCGTCGGCCAGCAGTCGGTCGATGTTACGGTGCACGCCCTGCTGGCTCCAGTCGGCGGTCAACAGGGCGGTTTGCGGAAACCGGGTATGAAATTCGGCGCCGAGCAGATCGTTGATTTCGGCCTGAAACATTTCCAGAATGGCCTGGTTGCCTTGCCAGGGGCCATCCATGACCACCCCGATGTTCACGGGCCGGGCGGTGCTGGTCACCGGTGAGGCCAGCAGGCATGTCAGAAGCAGCAGCAGGCCGGCAAGCCGGCGGCGAAGGTGCGGAAGCAGCGGCAAAAGATGGCGGCACATCATAAAGAGGCATCCTCGAAACAAAGCATCCGGTTCTGATCGGCCATGCTCAATGCAAAGCTTTTTCCATCAATAATACGAGTTGATCGAGTTCCGTTTCCGTCAGGGCTCTGGCCATGCCCCGGATGTATTCGCGGCAGGCTTCCTCATAGGCATTGGCCACCTGTTCTCCGGTGCGGGTAAGCTGGATGAAATAGACGCGGCGGTCGCTGGCGGACCGGGTCTTGGTGACGTAGCCCTGTTCGATGAGTTTGTTGACGATGCCGGTTACCGCCGGTTTGCTCAGACCCAGCGTTTTGGCCAGGCCGCTGCATGTCAGATCGTCGCTGTGGTTGATGGCATTGATATACTGGAACTGGGTCAGGTTGATTTCCCGCGCGCCGATTTTGCGCAGTTTCTGCACCTTGGCATTGACCAGCGCCCGGGAGACGACTTCGAAAATTTCCATGATGCGGTTCTGATGGTTCATGCGGGTATGTCATCCGGCCTGATGGTTAGTTCGGTTAACAAAATATATGGTCTGCAACATTTCTGTCAATTTCGTATACGCGAAAAAAGGGTCAGGCGGCGAAGCTTGTGGTCGCGAAGGTGGGAATGCGTCCGATCAGGGCGGGCAGCAGGCGCAGGTGGACCGGAACAGGGTCGTGCTCAGGTAACGGTCACCGCGATCGGGCAGCAGGGTCACGATGGTGCCGCCGTGCATGGCCCGGGCGATCTCCAGCGCGCCGGCAACCGCCGCACCGCTGGACATGCCCGCGAAGATGCCTTCAAGGATAGCCAGCCGGCGGGCGGTTTCAAAGGCCGTATCGTCATCGATGGTGAGCTTGGCATCAAGTTGTTGCGGATTGTAGATGGCCGGCACAATGGCTTCCTGCATGTTTTTCAGTCCCTGCACCTTGTGCCCCATGACCGGCTCGATGCCGATGATGGAAACGGACGGTTTCTGCTGCTTGAGGTAGGCGCCGGTGCCCATGAGGGTGCCGGAGGTTCCCATGCCGGCCACAAAGACATCGATCTGCCCATCCGTCTGGGCGAAAATTTCCGGGCCGGTAGTGTGATAGTGGGCCAGGGGGTTGTTGGGGTTGGCGTACTGGTTGGGCATGTAATAGGTTTCCGGATCCTGTTCCAGAACGCGATGCGCCATGCGGATGGCCCCGTCGGTGGCTTCAGTGGGGGGCGACAGGATCACCTCGGCGCCGTAGGCTTCCAGCACCGCGCGGCGCTCCAGGCTGACGCAGCCGGGCATCACCAGCTTGACCCGGTAACCGCGTGCGGCGCCAATCATGGCCAAAGCAATGCCGGTGTTGCCGGAGGTCGGTTCCAGAATCGTTTTTCCCCTGGTCAGTTCCCCCGATTCCTCGGCTTTGCGGATCATATGCCAGGCCGGCCGATCCTTGACGGAGCCGCCGGGGTTGTTGCCTTCGAGTTTGGCGAATATGCGCACCCGCGGGTTGGGATTGAGTTTGGTCAGTTCCACCAGGGGGGTGTTGCCAATGGTGCTGCACAGATCGATAGGGCGGTCGATTTTCATGAAGTTGTCAGCCTTGTCGGGTCGATTTTTTAGAAACACAAAGCCTTGCGGGCAGGGCGTTGCGTCACAGCGGTTACTCAAGTGTCATGCATCTTACAAAAGACTGCTCCCCGAAGACAACGCCGTTTTTTATCGATGGCGTTTACAGGATGCCGTGCAACGGTCTGCCGCGGGCCGCCAGGTCCTCGATGCGCCGCAGGGTGGCCGGATCTTCCTGCAGCGGTTCAGGATGGTGCGGCTTGAGGCGGGCGTCGAGGACCAGGGGGCCTGCACAGCCCCAATGTTTAAGCTGCGTCTTTGCCTCGATGCCGTACAGGTCGATGGCCGGATCGGAACGGGTGAAGGCGGTCCAGAGGAAATTTTCCAGGCTCCGGGCGCAAAAATCGCTGTTGTCGACCAGTACGATCCAGGGAAAACGCAGGATCGGATGCCCGGCATCGAAGCCTGCACAAAAAGCTTCGATGCGCGCATCCGCCTCGCCACGGGGCGAGGTTGCCGGCGGTGCCTGGATGGCCAGCAGCCCCGGGAGAATCAGGCGCGGGGCGGTATAGCCGGATGGCAGCGGCATGTCGGACGGCAACCCGGTGGGCAGGGTACGGATCGGGGGCCCGCAGGCGGCGATCACGACCTTCGATCCCTGGTGCAGGGCCGGGCCACTGTAGTCGAGGGTGTCGATGCTGGTGCGGGTCTGAAAATGCAGATCCCGCCGCCAGTCGACGCGTTCCAGAAGGTGGCGCAGAAAGCCTGCCACGTTACCGACATCCAGGTCATTGGCATCCTCGGCGGCGGCGATCAACAGAAATTTGGCCAGAGAGAGCTGGCCGGTGCCAAGCAGGGCCTGGGCCTGCGTAAGGAGTTCCCGCGGCTGGCGGCGTGGCTCGTAGGGGGTGTAGCGTTCGCTGCCGATAGCCAGCAGCAGGGGGTGTACGCCGGCGGCGTCCACGGCATTCACGGCCCGCACCCCGTTGACCAGCCGGGGGATCAGCGGCGCGGTCAACTGGTGGATGAAGGCACCGAAAATACTGTCTTCCTGCGGGGGACGGCCAACGCTGGTGAAGGGCCAGATGGCGTCAGGACGGTGATAGACGGCCTTTACCTCCAGTACCGGAAAATCATGCTGAAGGCTGTAATAGCCGAGGTGATCCCCGAAGGGACCCTCCGGCAGCGTTTTGCCCGGAAGGACAGTGCCGCAGATGCAGAAGTCGGCCTGGGCGGCAATGGCGGGCCGGCCGGTCTGCGGCCGCATCTCCATACGGCGGCCGCCAAGCAGACCGGCGAAGCATATCTCGGGCATATCCTCCGGTAAAGGCATGATGGCGGCCAGGGTCAGGGCCGGCGGCCCGCCGACAAAGATGTTGACGGGCAAGGGCTGCCGTTGCCGCAGGGCTTGGGCATGGTGTACGCCCAGTCCGCGGTGCAGCTGATAGTGCAGTCCGACTTCGCGATTGACACGGTAGCGGTTGCCGGCCAGTTGTACGCGGTACATGCCGAGATTGGCATGCCGGAATCCGGGAGCGTCAGGACTTTCCGAGTAAACCAGCGGCAGGGTGATGAACGGGCCGCCGTCCTTGGGCCAGCAGACCAGTTGCGGGAGCTGATCGATGCTGGTGCGGTATGCCAGCACCGGTGCCTTGCGAACGGTTCGGGGCGGCAAGTGGCCCGCGCTGAGCAACACGCCTGGCCACAGTCGAGGGTTTTTCAGCAGCGCGACAGGGTCGCTGCCGAATCGCAGCATGCGCTCTACGGTCTCCAGGGTGTCGCGGAACAGAAAACGTGTTCGTTGCAGGGTGCCGAACAGGTTGGCCAGCATCGGGAACCGGCACCCCCTGACACGGGTGAACAACAAAGCCGGCCCTTTGGCCTGGCACACCCGGCGCTGGATGGCGGCTACCTCGAGGCGGGAGTCGACTTCAGCCTCGATGCGCACCAGTTGCCCGGTGCGTTCAAGATCGCGGACACATGCGGACAGGTTGCGATAGCCCATGGTTGGCGTTTCCCTGTATAGGTCAAAAGGAAAGGGGGCTTTCGCCCCCCTTCTCACGTCTTGTCGCGGTTACCCTGATTTAAAAACGGTCGAGAATCTCCTGCTTTTTGGTACGGAATTCTGCGTCGTCGATCAGGCCCTTGTTTTTCAGTTGCTGTAAAAATTGCAGGCGCTGCTCGATGTTATCCAGTTCCATCGGCCCGGCGGCGGTGGCAGGCGCGCCGCTTGCCGGCGTCTGTTTTATCTGCTCGATGGACTGCTCGATCTCCTCGATTTTCTGATGCATTTTTTGCTGTTCTGACTGGTATTGAGCACTTTCTTCCCACATTTTGGTCGCTTCACGGAAGGTATCCGGGGTGGGGTTGAGGATCAGCCAGTCAGGCCGTGTGACAACATCGCTGGCAATGGCGCCGCCGGTTTTGTGTTGCATGCCTATTTTGCCCATGATCGCCCAGCCGGCGTTGGTTTTGCCCTGGTCGGGCGCGGTGTATTTGCGGCTGCCCGGCGCAAACAGCGGTCCGCTTGGGTCCGCGCTTTCCGGATAGGGTTCGTGCAAGGCGCCGATGATCAGGTTGAGCCTGTCATTTTCGACAAACAGCCGCCCGGTGGAGATCACCCGGGAACCGCTTCGCGGGTGGATGCCGGCGATGGCAAAGGTGACATCTTCCCTGGGACCGGCCTGGGCCAGGCCGCGGCTGACGGCAGCACCGAGGATTTCCAGTTCTTCGGGGCTGAACATCGCCACCGGCTTTGCTTCGCCCTCGAACTGAACCTCAAGGGAGTCGAGCATCTTGCGGATCAGGTTGGCGGAAAAATTGGCGGGATGGTCGTTGGCCGGCACCAGTATGCTGTCGCGGTCCTGACTTTCGATACGCACGAACTGGTGCTGATGCTGCCAGATGGCCGGCCGGGCATGGGTTTCTGCGTTTTCCTTGTTGTTAAGCAGGTTGCTGCCACAGCCGGCAAGGCTCAAAGCCAGACTCGCCGCGAGGATCACGCGCCGGTTCAGCGTCACCATTCTGCCGAAAACAGTCATGCGCTCCATTGAAATCTCCTTGAATCGAATTGGAAACAATCTGTTCGGTAATGTGGCGATGATAGGATTGAATCCATAAGAGGTCAAACAGTTTTTGACGCTCTGCGTCGTTGGCGTGGCGGCGGCATGCAAGGAGCGGCAGTTCTGGCGGGATTCATGCTGCACAAATAAAAAAGGGGAAGGAGCCTTGCCCCTTCCCCGATGGTGCGCCAATATTTACGACAGCTTACAGGCTGTCGAGGATTTCCTGTCGCTTGGCCTGGTATTCGTCTTCAGAGATGAGCTTTTCGTTACGCAGATCCTGCAGCTGGCGCAGGCGGTTTTTGATGGAATCCGTCGGCTCGGCCTGATGCGGCGGGCTCACCACGGGAACGGCTGCCGGAGTCTGCCTGATGGTATGCAGTTCCTGTTTGAGGGCTTCCATCTCGGCGCGAAGGCGCTCCTGTTCGGCGCTCATCTGGGCGCTCTCCTGGCGGACCTGGCTGGCTTCCTGCAGGGCGGCCTTGGCTGCTTCGCCGGCTTCCGTCTTGCGGGCGATGGCCGCTTTCCAGAGTTGCGGATCGGGGGTCATGACCAGCCAGTCCTGACGATTGGCGCCGGCTACCTGCTTGGTCTCCAGTCCGGGTATCGACACCACCTGCCATGGCTTGCTCAATACCGGCAGCGGGCGGCTTTTGGCGCGGCTGCCGGGCAGCCAGGGATCGACACGGCGATCTTTTTCCTCATCATACTCTTCGTGCAGCCTGCCGATGATCAGGTTGAGTTTGCCATCCTGTACGAACAGCCGGCCCGTGAGTATCGAACGGTCGTGGGTGAAGGAGACCAGCCCCCGATGAATGCCGAGGATGGCGAAGGTTACGTCCTCCCGGGGGGTTGCCTGTGCCAGGCCCTGGCTGATGGCCGGTGTCAGTATCTCGAGTTCTTTGAAGGTGAAAACCGGCACGGGTTTTTCCTGGCCCTCGAAATGAACCTCGAGTGCGCCCAGTATGTTCGTCAGCTGGTCTGCCGGAATGTTGGCCGGATGGTTGTTGGGCGGCGTGGGTTTAACACCGCGGTCCTGGGATTCGATCTGGACATACTGGTCGCGATGTTTCCAGATGACGGAGGATATTTCGGGTGTTCCGCCGCCGAGCAGGGTGGTCCCGCAACCGCCAAGGGTAAGTGTTAGAAGCGTCGCCACAAGCAGACTGCCGCACAGCGTTGCATATTTATCGAGAACACCCTTGCGCACCATTTGCGATCTCCTTTGATTGAATCGAAAAAAAACAGGTTTTACTGTATCGAGTGGATGATAGGGTTGAATCGGTTGAAGGTCAAACAAAATTTGATTTCGCATGCAGGCAGAAAAAGCGGGTCAGCGAAGCCGACCCGCTTTCATGGGAAGAGACGAGAGCCAGCAAAAAGCTAGCGGTTTGTCTCGTAAGCTTCCAATCCTTCATGTACCGTCATTTGCGCGCCGCAGGCGCTGCATTTGATGAGCGTTTTTTCGCTGATTTTGGGTTTTGAAGAACTGCAACCCACGGTTGCCGCGGTCATGAGTATCAGTGCGGTGAATATCGACTTGCGCATTTTGCTATCCTTTCGGTTCCGACCGGAGAATGTTTCCCGGAAAAAATCCGGAAGCTGTTTCTGGCCTCCGACTATAGCACGTTGCGCCGATGCACTGAATAGCCTATCTGATCCGCGGCCCCCGTTTTGCGCGGTGCGCCTTTTGGCCAGTGCTTACCAGAGGAAGAAGGCGCCGACGTTGAATTGCTCGACTTTCCATTCCTCGCCGTTGAACCACTCCAGTTCGATGTGGCTGATCTCGGTCACCAGCTTGAGGTGCGCATTGATGTCGTGGGTCCACATGGCGGTCAGCTGGTACTGGGATTCGATTTCGCCCGTGCCGGTGGCATCACGAACATCTTTTTCGTAGGAGGTTTCCTCGAACTCGTTGCCGCCGTAGCTGATGCCGAGCTTGTTCTGGCCGAAGGTGTAGATGCCCTGCACGATCCAGCCCCAGGTTTCGCGTTCTTCGCCGGTGGCGTCGAGGGCTTCGGTGTCGAGCATGATGCTGCGGCCGAGGGCTTCGCCGGTGAAACCGGAGGCACTCAGCTCAAAAGGTCCCATGCCGACGATGGCGCCGCCGCCGACACCCCAGGCGGTAACGTCTTTGCCATCATCCTTGTTTTTGGCTTCCTGCCACAGGTTATTCATGTACAGTTTGAGGGTGTTGCCGTCGCCGAAGGTGCCGGCATAGGAGATTTCGCTCTCGAAACGGGGCAGCTTGGTCTCTTCGGCCGTATAGTCGCCGCCACCAAGCACGCCGGAAGCGATGACGCTGGGGTCATACACGCCGACCGCCACCTTGAAGCCGTTCATGTCGGGCGTGGTGTAGCGCACCTGGGCGTTGAACTGGGGATAGACATAGCCGAAGCCGATGCGGCCGAGGGTCGGGCCGACGTTGGCGTTGAGGTTGCCGGCCATACGGCCGGCGCCCAGCAGGGTCTGCTCCGCCAGCAGGTTGGTGCCGAGGAACAGGCTCAGGCCTTTACCTACCATAACCTGGCCGAAGTTGCCGTCGACGGTGAAGAAGACTTCACGCAGGTCGATCTGGGCGTCGAAGGTGTTCTTGAGGTTGGCGTTGGCCGGTTCCGGGTAGAAGCCGATGCGAGCCGCCATGTCGAGACCGCCGATGGTCGGGGCCTTGATGTTGAAGGCGAAGCAGGCGGGCAGAAAGCCGCTTTTGAGGCGGAAGCCTTCGTCGTCGGTGTAGCCGAGGAAAGGATTGACGACGTTATCCGGAGTGCTGTCGCCGGTCTGATAGACGCCGAACAGGTTGACCTGGCCGTCGGTACTGAAGGACCAGCCGTCGGCGCCGCCGATAACCACGGCGGCCTGGGCGCTGGAGGCCAGGAAGAACAGGGCGGCCACGACGGCCAGAATGTTGAATCTGCGAGATTTCATGCGGTCTTACCTCCTGAATTCAAGAATGAAAAAAGTTTTTTCCCCACACGCAAGCGGGCACTTGCGGGCGGGTCGGGCGCCGGGCGCCCCGGTGTGCAGGTAACCGCGGTTTTCCGATGTTGCGGGATGCCGGCCCCGGCCGGATTCGGGCAGTTCCGGAGCGGGAAGGCCTGCATGCCTGTCCTGCCGGCGTTGATCGGAAGTCCTTGGTTGGTAATCCTCCCATAGAAATAGCTTGCTGCGTCGAGCGCGGGCTTGGCGTTCTGCGTTTTCACCTCCCTTCAGTGTCCCGCCTCAAGAAAATAAACAGCTGTTTTACTGTGCGCAATTTCGGTGCCAGAATAGCGGTTGGCATTCGAGTTTTAAAAACAGGCACAAAAACGCCAGGTTAGGTAGGCATGTAATAATGTAAACGGCTGGCTATTGTGCTGAAACGATACATCGTGATCCAAAAAATAACGCTCTGTTACATCTCGGACATGGTTTGTGCCGTTACGGATGCATCGGAAGGTGCCTGCTGCCGTCCTGGATAGCCGTCAATGCCCAGCAACGGCACAAAACGGATCGAAGGTACTTATAGCGGATCTGCTACGATTTGCAACCCTTTGTGGCGCATTGTCGTGGTTGAGGCAGCGATCCAGACGGATAGAGGCTGGTCGGCCCCCAAATAGAGGCTTACGGCATCGACCAAAAAATGTTTGATTTATCAAGTGGATGCTTTGCTCGAAAGGAAGATTTTTCGGGGAGGTCTGCTATGCTTTTTGTGAGCGATGGTTTGGGCGAAGGCTTTTGCGCGGCGAGACGGGCGTCTGCAGCCGCTGTCCGGGAACAGCCCCGGGGAAAGGACAGGGTTATGACCTACGGCAAGGAACGCGTCTACAAAAAGGTGGAAGTGATCGGCGTATCCCCGAACAGCATCGATGAGGCCATCAAGGTGGCTCTGCACCGGGCCCACCACAGCCTCGAGCGGATTTCCTGGTTCGAGGTCGAGGAAGTGCGCGGTCATGTCAACGAAGCCGGAGAAGTCGGAGAATATCAGGTGGTTCTCAAGGTGGCCTTCAACCTCAAATAAGGAGTCGAAGGAGCTGCTTTATCCGAGCGGCAGCACGATGGCGAACAGCACCCTTGCAAGGGGCACGAGCTTTTTCATCCCGGCGTGTCCCTTTTTTAATGGCCCGCGGCGTCCCGCCACCATCACGGCCGTTCGCCCAGCAGGGTACGGATGACTTCGCCGGCCATGGTCAGGCCGAACATCGGAGGAATATAGGATGTGCTTCCGAGGGTGACGCGCTGGCGGGTCGCATTGGCCCCGGTTGTGGAGGGCGTGGCGCTATCGAAGTCGTGACAATCCTCGGCAAGAGGACGGAATTCCTCCAGCGAATAGACCACTTTGACGCCGCTGCGGATGCCGCGCCGCCCCAGTTCCCTGCGGATGATGCGCGCCATGCGGCATTTCTGGGTATGCGCCAGGTCTCCGACCCGGATCAGGGTCGGATCGAGCTTGTTGGCGGCGCCCATGGCGGATATGACGGGGATGCTTCGTTGCCTGCAGCTCTGGATCAGGTGCAGCTTGGCGCTGATGCTGTCAATGCAGTCCAGCAGGTAGTCATAACCCTCGCCAAGCAACTCCTGGTCGGTATCCGCGCTATAGAAGGCGTTGCGGGAGCGCACCGCAATTTCGGGGTTGATGGCCAGGCAGCGCTCCGCCATGACCGCTACCTTGGCTTTTCCCACGGTGTACTCCAGGGCGTGAATCTGGCGGTTGATGTTGCTCGCGGCGATATTGTCGAAGTCGATCAGGGTCAAATGCCCCACGCCGGAACGGGCCAGCGCCTCGGCGGCGTAGCTGCCGACGCCGCCGATGCCGACCACGGCGACGGACCTGCCGGCCAGATTCTGAAGCGCGTCGCGGCCGATCAGCTGTTCCAGCCGGGAGAAACGGTGTTCGTGCATAACGGCGAGGATTCCTTTCCGGGCGCTGGGCGGTCAGGCAGCCCTGATTCGCAGCAGGCGCAGAGCATTGCCGGTAGTGATGCAAGCGGTTGTGTCCAGCGACCATTGTCGCAGTGCGGCCATCCGCTCGGCGACCAGGCGCAGGTAGCAGGGGCGGTTGCTTTCTCCCCGGTGGGGGGCGGGCGGCAGATCCGGCGCGTCGCTTTCCAGTACGATCCAGGCCTGCGGCAAAGCTTGCAGCACCTGTGGTCCCCGCCGTGCGTCGGGCCAGGTCAGGGGACCGCCGAAGGCCAGGCCGAACCCCAGATCGATGGCGGCGCGGGCGGTTTCCGAGCTGCCGGAAAAACCGTGCCAGATTCCGCCGACGCGGGATGCCGCTTCATCGTGCAGGATCTGAAGCAGGCGGCCGGTGGCCCGGCGGCAATGCAGCACCAGCGGCAGCCCGGCGCTGACGGCGATGCGAATCTGCTGCCGCAGAGCCTGTTCCTGCACCTCTGCCGGAGGCATGCCGGAAGTGCCGTCCAGGCCGATTTCGCCGAGCGCCACCACCTTCCGTCGGGTCAGCAGGGTTTCCAGGCGCCGCGCCGCGTCACGGTCCCATTGGCGGGCGGCAACCGGGTGTGTTCCCAAAGCCGCCAGGGCGCCCGGCACGCTGTTCGCCACCTCCAGCAGCTGGTGCCAGTCACGCGGCTGCACGCCCGGTATCAAAAAGCGGTCGATGCCCGCCCGGTTGGCCCGTGCCACCTCCTGCACGGGATCCAGCTGACTGGGCAGGAGGTCGAGATGTACATGCGTGTCGAACAGCGTCGTGCAGGTTTCCATAGCGGGATATGCTAGCACAGGCGCCCGCAGCGCGGAAGTCCGGGATTTCATGAGGCGTAAAGACCCGATTTTGCCCTTGATTTCCCCTGGCCTGGCGGATAGACTCCCGAAATCCCGAAAAATACAGGGTTTGATTTTTGAATGGAGCGGTGTAAGGCGGGGGCGGCAGACCCGGCAGCGTCCCATGCCGCGGGAACTACTCGCGGTGCTGCGCGAAAGCGTGTGGGCGCTGCTGCTGCCCCTGCTGATTTTCGGCGGTAATTACTCAGGCGTTTTTACCGCCAACGAGGCGGTAGTGGCGGCCTTTTCCTATGTCTTTATCGTCGAGATTTCCATCCACGGGGACATGCAGAAGATTGTTGTTTCCTTGGCCACCATCTAGGCGAAACTGCTGGTGCTGGGCCGCCGCACCGCCGGGGAAGTGCGCGATGTGCTGTTCGGCAGCGTGACCAATCATGCGCTGCACCGGGTACGTTGCCCCGTGCTGCTGTTCTGAGCCTGCGCGCCGCATGGCGGCATGCTTGCTGGCCGTCTGCCGTTGCTGCGGACGGCCTTCGTGTCTGAACCCCGGCCACTCGCGTTCCGGGTTGCCCTGTAGGAGAGACTGCGCATGGAGACATTGAGTCAGGTCGCCGGACTGGTGATCAGCCAGAAAAAGGAATGGGGTGAGATTCTTACCGGATTCGAAACCCGAAATCGCTACAAAATTTTCGATGCCGAAGGGCGGGAGCTGTTTCTGGCCAGGGAGGAGCCGGGCAATATTCTTTTGCGCTGGTTTCTGAAGGCCATGCGTCCTTTCCGACTGAAAATCGTGACCGCTGACGGGGCATGCAAGCTTGCCGTTCGGCGTCCTTTCCGTTTCTACTTTCACGAAGCGGCAGTGACCGATGCCGAGGGCCGGGATCTGGGGACCATCCGTCGGCGTTTTGCACTGCTGCGGCGCATTTACACGGTGACGGACTGCCAGCAACAGGAGCTCTGTCAATTGTACGGACCGTTGCTGCATCCCTGGACCTTCGAGATCCGCAAGGGTGGCATGCCGCAGGGCAAAATATGCAAAAAATGGAGCGGCCTGCTGAAGGAAGGATTTACCGACGCGGATAATTTTGGCGTGACCTTCCCTCCCGGCTGGTGCGATGCGCACAAAAGCCTGCTGCTTGCCGCGGTGTTCCTGATTGATTTCGTCCATTTCGAAAAACGCTGACATCCAGGATGACCTTTGGGATGGAGGGGCACGGTGAAAAGCTGGCATGTACTGGTCATGGCGGGATGGTTGGGATTGTGCTGTTGCGCCGCTCCGGCATCACCCCGGGGTTGTCCCGGCGAAGGGCAGCCTGCGGGATACCGTGCCGCGCGTGGGGTTGGGCGGATTTGCGCCGCCGACCTGCATGAAATTTCAGGGTTGGCCGCTTCCCGCAGGATGGACGGAGTATTGTGGGCCGTGAATGACAGCGGCAACGCCCCGCATTTGTTCGCCCTGGGGCTGCAGGGTCAGGCTCTCGGCGAACTGCGTATCAAAGGTGTGGAAAATATCGATTGGGAGGATCTGGCCAGCTTCACCTGGCGCAATCAGCCTTATCTGCTGATCGCGGATGTTGGCGATAACCGGGGGCTGCGCCCGGAAGTGCTGCTGCATGCCGTGCCTGAGCCGGTACCCGGCGCGGATGGCCGCTTCACCGGCGAGGTGTCACCGGCCTGGAGTATACGTCTGCGGTATGAGGACGGTCCGCGGGATTGCGAGGGGGTGGCGGTCGATTCGCAGGTCGGTCTGGTGTTGCTGCTGAGCAAGCGGACCGATCCGCCGGTTTTTTACCAGGTGCCCTTGCTGCCATCAGAACCTGGCCGGTTGCAGGTTGCCCGCCGCCTTGTGGAAATGGGCAGCCTGCGTCTGACTGGCGACGCAGGCCGGCAAACGTCTTTTATCCCTCGCCCCTGGCCCACGGCGCTTGATATCCGGGCAGACGGCGGAGCCATGGTGATTCTGACCTACAGGGAGGCCCTGCTTTATCGGAAAGACAGCCGCCAATCCTGGGCTGACGCCATGGCCCGCGCGCCACAGGTTCTCGCGCTGCCATCGCTCGATCTTCTGCCTCAGCCCGAAGCTATCGCCTTCGACAGGGATAACGCCCTGTATCTGACTTCGGAGGGCCGGGGCTCCACCCTGTTCAGGATGGATGCTGAAAAGCCCTGCCAGAGGGCGCCGGCAGCCGTCGGAGAAAAGGCGTCAGGACTTCCGTGATGCTGCGCAACGCAGCCATCATTTCCGGCCGCTCCGTCCAAGCTGCCAGCGCCGCCAGACACTGATGCCCACCGACGAAACCAGGTAGGCCAGGCCGGTGAGCAGCACGGTGGTGGCGCCGGAGGGCAGATCGTACTGGTAGGATACCGCTAGCCCGCCGGTGATGAACAGCCCCCCCAGCAGGGTGGCGATAAGCATCATGCGGCTCAGGGACTGGACATAATGGCCGGCGATGGCGGCCGGCAGGGCCAGCAGGGCGATGACCAGGATAAGTCCGACCACCTGGATCAGGATGACGACGGTCAGAGCTACCAGGCAAAGCAGCAGCAACGAAAAAATATTGACCGAAACCTGCCGCAGTTCGGCGAATTCCTCATCGAAGGATACCGCCAGCAGCTGTTTGAAAAACAATATGACCAGCAGCACGATCCCCATATCCAGCCAGAAAATCAGCCAAAGATGCTCCCGTGATATCATCAGGATGTTGCCGAACAGATAACTCATCAGATCCACGTTGTAACCGGGGCTGCGGGCGATGAGCAGCACCCCCAGCGCCATGCCGACCGCCCACAGGGCGCTGATGGTGGTGTCTTCCTGTTTTTTCCAGCGGATGCTGACCAGCCCGATAATCAGAGCGGCCACCAGGGCGGCGCAGATGGCGCCGCCTACCGGACTGCGGCCCAGGAAGTAGGCCAGTCCCATGCCGCCGAGAACCGCGTGGGCGATACCCCCGGCGATATAACCGATACGTCGCACCACGACGTAGGAACCGGCCACGCCGCAGGCGATGCTGGCCAGCAGTCCGCCGATCAGAGCGTGCTGCATGAACGGCTGGGAGATCAGGGCTTCGAGAAATGTAGACAGCATATCGCGACCTTCAGTGGGTGTGCAGCAGGGTGTCGTGGTGCACCGCCCGTAGCGGCCCGCCATACAGTTGCTCGATCATGCTGCCGGTAAGTTCCGACGTGGCATGGCAAACCAGTGTGCGGTTGAGGCAGGCAACGCGGGTAATGTAACGGGTGATGAAGCCGATGTCATGGGATACGACCAGGACCGTGAGGCGTTGGTTGAGGCGTTTCAGCAAATCGAAAACCCCTTCTTCGATCTTGGGGTCGATATGCGCCGTCGGCTCATCCAGGATCAGGACTTCCGGCTGACAGGCGAGGGCTCGCGCGATGAGAACCCGCTGCAGCTGGCCTCCGGACAGGGCGGTGAGGGGGCGTTTGCCGAGGTCGCCAAGCTCCACTTCCTCCAAAGCCTGCCGCGCGATGCGGTGATCTTCGCGCCGGTAGCCGCCGACCAGGCGGGTTTTCCCGAGTCGTCCCTGCAGGACGGTTTCCTGAACGTTGATCGGAAAGTTACGATCGAAGGTAATGAATTGGGGCACATAGCCGACCCGCAGCCGCGCTTCGACGGGAGGTACGCCGAAAATGCGGACTTGTCCTTTCTGCGGTGTCAGCAACCCGAGCATGATTTTGAGCAGGGTGCTTTTGCCGCTGCCGTTGGGGCCGACGATGCCGAGAAACTCTTGAGCGTGGACCGTCAGGTTGATATCCAGCAGTACGGCATGTTCTTCGTAGCGGAAAGAAACGTCTTCCAGGGTAATGACAGGTTCATTCATGACGATCGTCCAGGGCGAGAAAGAAGGCATCGGCCGCTCTGCGCAGATTTTCAATATAATTTTCCGCCAGCGGATCGACGACCACAACCTTGCCGCCGATGGCGCGGGCGACGGTGCTGGCGGTGGTTCGGCTGAACTGCTGCTGCACAAAAATGATCCGGATATTTTCCTGCCGGGCCAGGGCGATGACCCTTGCCAGGGCGCGCGGACCCGGCTCCTTGCCGGCGTTCTCGATGGCGATCTGCTCCAGCCCGTAGGCATCGGCGAAATAACCCCAGGAGGGGTGGAACACCAGAAACTTGCGGTTTTTGATGGCGGCCAGACGGTTGCGCAGCCGGCTGTCGAGGTTTTTCAGGTCCGCGGCCAGGGTCTCGTACCCGGACTGGTAGTCCGGGGCATGCCGCGGATCCCGTGCCGAGAGTGCCTCGCAAATATGCCGGGCCATGTCGGATGCCAGCGTGGGGCTGGTCCAGACGTGCGGATCGAGGGCGCTTTCCTGGTGGGGCTCCCGATGAGCTCCGCCGTCATCTTCATGATGGTGGTCTTCAAGGCGGCGCAACGGCAGGTCGTCGCGCAGGTCGATAATGCTCATGTTGCGGTTGAGATCGGCCAGACGCCGTATCCAGACGCGCTCAAAAGGAACGCCGACCCTGAAGTAAAGGTCCGTTTTCCCCAGGCGGCTCATCTGCCGGGGAGTCGGTTCGTAAGTGGCCGGACTCTGCCCCGGCCCGACCATCACGTCGGTATCCACATGGGTACCGCCTACCCGGTCGACCAGGTATTTCAGCGGCAGAACGCTGACAAATACGCGGAGCGGGGGCGGTTCGGCGGCCAGGGACCAGGACGGCACGATCAGCAGGCCGATTAACGGCAGGATCCATCGATGCATGATATTGGGCTCCCAAAAAGAAACGAGATCCTAAAGAAACGTCCGCAACAAATACCGTGCGCCAATTATAACATGGTAGCCCGGAATCGGATGGTGGAGGGTGGTTCAGGCCGCATGCTGCAGTATCTCCCGGAGAAACCCCGTCAGCCCCTGCATGATCAGGGCGACAGCCTTGGCCGCGAGGAATATATACAGCAGCCGCGGGATGATCATGGCCGCATAACCGCCGATCAGCCGCATAAGGCAGTGGGAGCTGATGCCGATGAGGTAGACCATAAGGCAACTGGCGATGGATACCAGCAGCATGTGCAGCGGCCCGCTGTTCTGCGCCAGAATGATGGTGACGGCCAGGGTCCCCGGGCCGACGATGATGGGAAAAGCCAGAGGGAAAATGGCGCGGGTACGGAAATCCTCGGACAGCAGGTTTTCCGCCAGGGACCCGCGCATGACGCCCCGCACCGCCACGATAAACAGAAGAATGCCGCCGGCAACGCGAAACTCGTCGAGCGTTACCTCGAACAGATATTGGAGGCTCCAGTCGCCGACAAGGGCAAAACCGAGGATCATGATCCAGGCGGTTCCGACTCCCAGGCGGAGAATGGTGCGGCGCCTGGCGGTGTCCATGCCGCTGGTGAGGTCGCGATATACCGGGATGTTGCCCAGAGGATTGATTACCGCCAGCAGCAGCAGAACGTCGTGCAGGATGTTGGTGGACGAAATGAAATTTGACATGCCGCAGACCTGTTGTGAAAAGGCGGTGCAACAGCACCCTGCCGGATGGACACAGCGTGGTTTTCATCCGGGAAACGGGCAATCTTTCAGTGTGACAAGCAAGCCTGCGGATTGATACCGCCAAGGCGGTAAAAAACCGTTTCCCGATGCAAACGAGTCTAGCATAGGGTGATTTTCATGACAGCAACTTATTTGCCCATGTTTCGCAGCGTGTCTTCCCGGAAAGGCGTATCGGGACAAGGCGCTTGACATGCGCCAGGTAAAAGACTAGAAAAAAGTGTCCGGGCGCAGCTGTTTTCCCCGGCGACAAGCGGGACCGCTGCAAAGCATGATGATCCGGGGGCCGGTCTGAGAGACCTGGCCCTCTGTTGTTTTCGCAGAGACAGGAGAGCAGGGTGAAGACCGATATTCCCCGGCAAATGAATGAGCGTTTCTGGCTGCAGATCCCCGTGACGCGCCATATGGGGCTGCGCATTACGGCATGGGACGGCAGGACCCTGCGCATGGACGCGCCTCTGGCGCCCAATCTCAACGACAAGGGGACCGGATTTGCCGGTTCGCTGGCGACCCTGGTGACCTTTGCCGGGTGGGCTCTGGCGACGCTGCTGGCTGAAGATGCCGCATCATGTCCTTGCGAGGTGGCGGTGTTCGAAAGCGACATGCAATATATCGCACCGGTCACCGGCGACTTTTACGCTCTGGTACCGGTCCCTGATGAGGATGGCCGCTGTTCGTTCGAAAGGTCCCTGCTGCAGAGGGGGCGGGCCCGAATCGCTTTGACGGCGTCCATTTTTCAGGAGGGGGAGGAAAAAGTCCGCTATCGCGGAAAATACGCCGTGCGCCGCAAGGGCGCTGGATGATATATGTTCATGACGGGCGTCATGGCAGAAGGCTACGAAAAGGTTTTTTTATGTCCTGCAGCGGTTGAGCCGCCGGGCGGAACGTTCAACCATCGGTCGCAAGGGATGCCATGTTTCTGAATGTTTACCTCAAACTGTTTGTAATCCTGACACCGTTTTTCGTCATCTCTGCCTTTCTGTCCCTGACCCGCGGTTTTTCCTCCGCCGAGCGGCAGAAGGCGGCGGGCAAGGTGACGGTGGCCATCGTGCTGGCGGTGTTTGTGCTTTATCTGTTCGGCCGGCATATCTTCGCCCTGTTCGGCATTACCCTCGATGCCTTCCGCATCGGTGCCGGCGCGGTATTGTTCCTTTCGGCGGTCAACATGGTGCGCGGCCCGACCGCCGTGACGCCGCCCGCGCCCGGCGAGGACGTGGCGGTCGTGCCCCTGGCGATTCCCATCGCTGTGGGGCCGGGGACCATCGGTGCCCTGCTGGTCATGGCGGCGGAGCCCAAAAACCTCGCGGCGCGTCTGGTGACGGCCGGCGCCATGCTGGCCGCCATCGCGACCGTCGGCCTGTTGCTGATCATGTCCGGAAGGCTGGAGCGACTGGTGGGGCAGCAGGGCTTGACGATTCTGACCAAGCTGACCGGCCTGTTCGTATCGGCCATTGCCGCGCAGATCTTTTTCACCGGCCTGAAAAATTTTCTTGCCTGAACCCCGTTCAAGGACAGCGAACATGATGATGCAGCAACAACGCGAAGCCATCGTCCGCTACGGATGCAAGATGCTCACCTCGCAGCTCACCACCGGGTCGGGCGGGAATCTGAGTATCTGCGACCGCGCCGCGGGGCGGGTCGCCATCAGCCCCAGCGGTATCGAATATTCCGATCTGCAGGCGCGGGATGTGGTGATCACCGATTTCGACGGACAGTTTGTCGAAGGCCGTTGCAAACCGTCCAGCGAACTGGGATTCCATCTTGCCCTCTATCGCAAACGTCCGGATGTCCAGGCCGTGCTGCACACCCACTCGGTGTATGCCACCACCATGGCCTGTCTCGGCTGGGAGATCCCGGCCGTGCATTACCTGGTGGGGTTTTCCGGGCATAAGGTGCCGCTGGCGCCCTACGCTACCTTCGGTACCGCCGAGCTGGCCCGCAATGTAGCCGAGGGGATCGGCGCCTGCAATGCTGTGCTGCTCGCCAACCATGGGCTGGTCGCCGTCGGCGCCGATCTGGGACGGGCTTTTAATACCGCCGAGGAGATCGAACTGGTGGCGCGCATCTATTATCAGGCGCGATCGGTCGGCAACCCGGTGATCCTGCCGGAGGAGGAGATGAACCGCGTGCTGGAGCGGTTTGCGACCTATGGGCAACCCGCCAGGGAAGATGACGATGTTTGACTTCGACCGCATTATCGATCGGCGCGGCACCGGTTCCCTCAAGTGGGATCGCTATGCCGACCGCGATGTGTTGCCGCTGTGGGTGGCGGACATGGACTTCACCGCGCCGCCGGCGGTGCTGGAGGCCCTGGGGAAACGTGCCGCTCACGGCATCTTCGGCTATACCCATGCGCCTCCGGAACTGGTGGAGGGGATTTTGATCCGGATGTGGGAGCGTTACCGCTGGCGGGTGGCGGCGGAAGACCTGGTCTGGCTGCCCGGCCTGGTGGTCGGCCTGAACGTCGCCTGCCGGGCGGTGGGCGACGGCGGCAGCGAAGTGCTGACCATGACCCCCATTTATCCACCATTTTTGTCCGCGCCGGCCCTGTCGGGCCGCAAACTGGCGACGGTGCCCATGGTGCGGGAACGGCAAGGCTGGCGGATCGATTTCGAAGCACTGGAAGCGGCCGTCACTCCGGCGACGCGGCTGCTGTTGCTGTGCAGTCCGCAGAATCCCACCGGCAGGGTTTTCACCCCCGGTGAACTGGGGCGGCTGGCAGAACTCTGCCAGCGTCACGATCTGGTGCTGTGTTCCGACGAGATTCACTGCGACCTGGTGCTGGAGCCGGGCTGCGCGCATCTTCCCGCGGCAAGCCTGGGCGGCGATATCGCGGCCCGCACCATAACCCTCATGGCCCCGAGCAAAACCTTCAATCTGCCGGGGTTGAACTGCGCTTTCGCGCTGATCACCGATGCCGGCCTGCGGCAACGCTTCCAGCGTGCCATGGCCGGCATCGTGCCCTACGTCAACCTGTTCGGTTACATCGGCGCCCTGGCCGCCTACCGGGACAGCGGCGCCTGGCATGCCGCGCTTCTGGACTATCTGCGCGGCAACCGCGCCCTGGTTGCCGGGGCGGTGAAGGCCATGCCGGGACTGGTCTGCATTCCGGGGGAAGCGACCTATCTGGCCTGGATCGATGCGCGCGATAGCGGGATCGACGACCCGGCGGGTTTTTTCGAGCAGGCCGGCGTGGGGCTGTCCGACGGTCGTGAATTCGGCGCGCCGGGATTCGTGCGTCTCAATTTCGGCTGTCCGCGGTCTTTGCTTGAGCAGGGCCTGGAGCGGATGCGCAAAGCCTTGACATGCCGATAGACACAGGTCAGCTCGCTAGGTCCCGGCACGAAATTACAAGTATTGGGTACAGGGACGCTTCGGAATCTGTACAGAGAGAAAATATGACATGCCTTTATACCGAGAAGCCATCAGCGATCTGACCGTTCATCTGCCGCGCCGCGATTTGCGTGCCATGATCCTTGCCGTGCGCACCCTGTATCGCCTCGGCCGCCTGCCCGCCTACCGCAAGGCGGTCCTGCCGCGGCTGCCGGAAGTGGCCCGCTTCGACCCGGGCCACGATGCGGTGATGATGGGCTACGATTTTCACCTGACCGAAGACGGACCGCGTCTCATCGAGGTCAATACCAATGCCGGTGGCGCTCTGCTGTCTTTACTGGCGCAACATGCGGACGAGGTATCGGCGCTTGCCGGGCTCAACAACAAGTTCAAAGCTGCTTTTCTCGGGCCTTTCGCGGAAGAGATACGGGCATTTTCCGGCGGGCGACGGACACGCCCGCAGCGCATTGCCATCCTTGACGAAAATCCTTCGCAGCAATTTCTTTACCGGGAGATGCAGGTCTTTGCGGATCTGTTCCGCGCCTGGGGTGTTGATGCCGACGTCGTGGATCCATGTCGGTTGCAGGCCGGGGCTGACGGCGTGTGGCTGGACAACCGACCGGTAGACATGATCTATAATCGCCATTGCGATTTTTATCTTGAGGAGGATGCCATGACCGGCATCCGTGCTGCTTACCTGGCCGGCAGTGTCTGTCTGTCGCCCAACCCTTTTGCTTACGGCCTGCTGGGGGATAAAAGGCGCATGGTGCTCTGGTCCGATCCGCAGGCGCTTGGCGCGTTGGGTGTGGCGGAAGAAGATGCCGCTTTGCTGCTGCGCCTGGTGCCGAAGAGCCGCCTGCTGGCCACCGAAAAGGCCGACGTCCTTTGGCAAGAGCGTCGCGCACTGGTGTTCAAGCCGGTTGACCGGTTCGGCAGCCGCGGGGTGCTGGTCGGTGAAAAAATTTCCCGCAAACGTTTCGAGCAACTCGACCCCGCCACTACCCTGGCGCAACAGCTGGTGCCTCCATCGCTGACCCATGGTGCGGACGATGACCCGCCGATGAAAACCGATCTGCGGCTGTTTGTCTACCGGGACCGCATTCTTGGCATCGGTGCCCGCCTGTATCGTGGACAGGTGACCAATCTGCGCACCGAAAAAGGGGGCTTTGCCCGGGTGCGTGTCGTCTGAGCTGCCGCGGTAACGGTACGGATGTAAAAAAGGCTGCCTGGAGAGGCAGCCTTTTTTACATCCGCATGGCGGTTGAAGGTTTACGGCTGGGCCATGACCTGGTCCCACTTGCCGGTGAAATTGTCCTTGATCCAGTGACCGTCCAGCCATTCGCGGGGGTTGATCTCCAGGCCGCTCAGAACGATGCCGAAATGCAGGTGGTCGCCGCCGGCCATGCCGGTGGCGCCGGTGCGGCCGATAACCTGCCCCTTGCTGATCTGGTCGCCAACGGCAACGTCGATGCTGCTCAGATGTGAGTAGAGGCTCTGCAGTCCCAGCCCGTGATCGATGATGATGCATTGGCCGTAGATGCCGAAATCCTCGGCAAGCACCACGGTACCGCTGTTGCTGGCCGGAATCGGTGACGCCGCCAGGGACGCGAGGTCGATGCCGAGATGGGTCTGGCTGTCGACTTTCTGGCCGTTGAACAGATAATCCCGCCTGTCGTTGAAGTCCGCCCGGGGGGCGGCATTGGGCAGGCGCAGAAACGCGCCTTCCCACAGGGGGCGGTCGGCGGTTTTGGCGGCGAGTTCGTTGAGTCGGGCCACGTTTTTGGCGCGCAGTTCGCGATTTATGCGCAAAAACAGTTGCAGCGGATCGGTGGTGTCCGGAAAATAATGCTGGAAATCCGGCATCTTGCTGTCAAGAAAGGCCTGGCTGATGTTGATCCGGTCGGCATGGGGAGGTCGGGCAATGGGGTTGTAGTAGATTCCTGCGGTACGCTGATTGCCCGCCGGATCCTCGACCACCACCCGCGGCGTAAAGGCGCCGCGCTGCACGTTGTGAGGCCAGGCGAACAGACAGGCGTAAACGCCGTTGTCCTGGCGATAGGCGGGAAAGAAGCGTTCAGCCACTTTTACGCCAGCGTATTTGACGTCTTCGTTGACGCGGAACATGGTGAGACCGGCGCCGCCCTCATAGACGTTATGGGCGGTGGTCAGCACCGAAATGACGGGGGGCTTGGTGTCGATGGCAAGCTCGAAACTCCGCTCGACCCGATTGGCCAGGGTGGCGCTGTCGCTGACCTGGACGGTCAGGCGCAGCGGTCCGTTTTTAAGGGGAAGTTTATCCAGGGGCAGAGGGATTTCTTCCAGGGAAACGCCGCCTTGCCAGGTTTTGCTGATCAATTCGGCGGTCTTGCCGTCCTGGGAAACGCTGACCTTCAGCGATTTGAGACCGGCGCCGTCGTCCTGGATCTTGAGCACCGGCGGTTTTTTGGCCGAAACGGCGCCGCTTTCCGGGGTCAGGGTCAGGTCGGGAGCCTGGCTGTCACGCAGCATGAAGTAGCCTGCGGCGGTGCCGACAACAAGCAGCAGAATGATCATGATGGCATGGTTTTTCAATGTCGTGTACCTCGCGAATTTTTCCGGATTTTTAAAAAAGCAGCGAACAAAGCCGCTTTGTGGTGAATAAAGGTCCCGGCAGGCCGCGCTCAGCGGCTTGCGGCGCGGTGCCACAGGGCCGCGCTAACCCCCCAGACAGCATAAATCAAGAGAATCAGAGCGGGAGTCAGCGCGCCATAGCCGAGGCCGAGCAGGCCCTTGCCGGCCCGGGGCATCAGATGCAACAGTACATAGGCCGATGGCGCCAGGCTCCAGAGCAGGCCGCGGCTGGCCGGGCGGCCCGGCAGCAGGGGCAGTATCAGCAGCAGCCCCCACAAACCGCCGACGATCAGTCGGGGGTAGAGCCACGCCAGGCTAAGAGCGGGGCGCAGGGCAATGCCCATCCAGGACAGAACGCCGTCCCGGCCCAGTTCCCAGAACAGCAGGCTGGAAAGCAGCCCGCCGATAACGCCGCCGGTAAACGCGGCACTCAGATTTCGCAGCATGAATCCTCCCGGGGGTGTCCCGTGTTATTCCCAGCGTCCGTGACGTTGACGCAGGGAGATGACCTCGACACGACCGCGCTCGTTGATCAACGAGGTCGACAGCCAGCTGACGCTGCTGATGATAAGCGAGCCGAGCACCGCCCACCAGAAACCGGCCACCTGCAGGCCGCCGATGATTCCCGATGCCATCATCAGCATCAGGGCGTTGATGACGAAAGTGAAAAGGCCGAGGGTCAGGATGTTGAGCGGCAGGGTGAGCAGCAGCAGGATGGGCCGGAACAGCGCATTGAGAATGCCCAGGGCCGCGGCGGCGAAAAACGCCGACACCGGGCCTCCCACCGTGATGCCGGGCAACAGCCAGGCGGCCAGCAATATGGCAACGGTCAACATAATCCAGCGGATCAGCAGGCCTCGCATGGTTACCTCCGGAGTCGGGTGAAGTTGCGGCCGGGGGGCCGCCGGGATCATAAAACGTCCTAAGGATAGCCTAAATCCCATCCGGATAAAAGGGGGTAGCTCGGCTTCGCTGCCGGCATGTCACGGCGGCAGCTACTGTCCCGCCAGGGAAACAGCGTGAAGTCATATTGTGCGGCCTGTTTACGTGTCAGTCGCCAAGCATTGACTTGATGTTGGCGAATGCGGTCCGGGCCAGCTGATCTTTTTCTTCCTCGGTGGATGTACTCGGGGCGTCGCCGATCGATCTGCGCAGGACCTCGCCGGGGATCTCTTCAAGAAACCGGCTCGCAGCACGTGTTTGCATGACGCCGTATTTCTTGCGCCGGGAAGTGCCGAGCAGGGACAGCTTCTGTTGCGCGCGGGTGATGCCGACGTAGCACAGCCGGCGTTCTTCCTCGATATCGAAGCTTTCCTCCACCGATTTTTTATGGGGCAGCAGGTCTTCTTCCATGCCGACCAGAAACACACAGGGGAATTCGAGACCCTTGCTGGCATGCAGGCTCATGAGCACCACCGCATCGCGTTGCAGCTTGGCGTCCTTGTCCTGGCGCGGTGGCTCGTCGCGGTCGAGCAGCGACACCTTTTCCAGAAAACCTTCCAGGGTCGGCTGGGCTTCACGCTGCTCGTAGGAGGCCATGGCATTGACGACCTCGGCGACGTTGGCCATGCGCCGCCGCGCCCGCTCCGGATCCTGGGCGGTGCGCAGCAGATCGTCTTCGAAACGCAGTTCTTCGAGCAGTTCGCGGCCTGTTTCGCTGAGCCGGCCGACCCGGAACCGTCGCCGGTAGCTGTCCATCAGCTGCACGAACCGCCCGATCGCTTCGAGGGTTTTTTCGCCGAGTCCGTCGACCTGCGCGGCGTCCTGCAGCACCTGCCACATAGGGAGTTCATGCTCGGCGGAAAAGCGGATCAGACGGTCGGCGCTGGTGTCGCCGATGCCCCGCCTGGGCGTGTTGAGGATGCGCAGCAGGTTGACCTCGTCACGGGGGTTGAGCAGCACCCGGAAATAGGCCAGCACATCCTTGACTTCCTTGCGGTCGAAAAACTGCTGACCGCCGATCAGCACGTAGGGTACGTTCTGGTAGCGCAGCTGTTCCTCGAAGGCCCGTGACTGGACGTTGGTACGGAACAGGATGGCAAAATCCCGGTAGTTCAGGCTGGCCCGGAACTTCTCGGCCATGATGCGTTCCACCACTGTTCGGGCTTCGTCTTCGTCATCATCGCACAGCAGATAGTCGATCATGTCTCCCGGGCCGCCGGCGGTCCACAGGGCTTTGGCCTTGCGCTTGCGATTGTTGCGGATAACGGCATTGGCGGCGGCGAGGATATTACCTGTGGACCGGTAGTTCTGTTCCAGCCGGATAACCATGGTGCCGGGGAAATCCTTTTCGAAATCGAGGATGTTGCCCAGATCCGCGCCCCGCCAGCCGTAGATGGACTGATCGTCGTCGCCGACCACGCACAGGTTGTTGTGCCCCCTGGCCAGCAGCCGCAACAGCCGGTATTGCGCGGCATTGGTGTCCTGGTATTCATCCACCATCAGATACCGGAAGCGCTGTTGATATTTTTCCAGAACGGCGGGCTTGTCCTGCAGCAGGCGCACCGTCAACATGATCAGATCGTCGAAATCGACCGCATTGAAGGCTTTGAGGGCACGTTGGTAGCGTGGGTAGATAGCGGCCACCACCCCGCTGTATTCATCGCCGTGGCGAGGCTGAAAGGTGTCGGGTGCAATCAGGCGGTTCTTGGCGTCGGAGATCAGGTACAGTACGCGGTCGGCATCGTATTTGCGCAGGCCGGTATTGATTTCCTGCAGCAGGTCGCGGATCAGCCGCAACTGATCGGCGCCGCCGTAAATGGAAAAGTTCTTTTTGTAGCCGAGCTGTTCGATATCCTCCTTGAGGATGCGCACGCACAGGGCGTGAAACGTACTGATGACCATGCCCTTGGCCTGCCTGCGGTCGACCATGCTTTCGACCCGCTCACGCATCTCGCGCGCCGCCTTGTTGGTGAAAGTGACGGCAAGGATCGCTTCCGAGGTCACCCCCCTGTTTTTCAGCAGGTAGGCGATGCGGCTGGTGATGACGCGGGTTTTCCCCGAGCCGGCCCCTGCCAGTAGCAGCAGCGGACCTTCCGTGTGGCGGACGGCGGCGCGTTGTTGATCGTTGAGAGAGGACAGGTTCATAAATACTTCACGACGGCGGAGGGTATGCAAGGCGCAGGCGGCAGGCACAGACATCGGGCGGCCAGGAAGATACCACAGCACCGGGCGCCCGGCAAGGGGGGCTTGTAAGCGTGACAGCGTATGGCCATGGTTTACCGTTGTGCAAAAACGATGGTGGAAAAACGCGAAAGCGTCTTGCATTTCCTGCGCATTTCAGCTATGTTGCGCCGCAGTTTACGTCAGTTGCTTTTTATCTTTCGTTATTAGGGTGCTCCCATGTTTAAAACCGTTGTTGTCCTTTTCAGTCTTGTCTGGGCTTCCCTGATTCTTGTTTCCTGGAGTGGCGGCGAGCAGATTGACCGGCCGTCGCGGCCGGTTGTTGCGGAAAAAGCCGGTTTTTAAGCTGTTTCAGCGTCTCATGTGTTTTTGATCCGGCAACTTTCCGGTGGCTGTCCCGGCGATGGCCCGCAACGCTGGCGCCGTCTCTTTTTTCAGCTTTCCCCGTCCCGGTACCCCTGGCATGTTCCGCGCCGCAACAATTCCTGTTCGATAGCGTTGAGTACTTCCCATTTGTTCAGCGACCAGAGCGGTGCCAGCAGCGTCTCGCGCGGACCGTCTCCCGTCAGCCGGTGGATCAGGGTTGACGCCGGCAGACGTTCGATCACATCCGCCACCAGCGAAACATATTCCTCCTGTTCCAGCACGGCGATACCGCCCTGCTGGTAAAGATTCCCCAATGGCGTGCCGCGCAGGATATGCAGCAGGTGCAGTTTGATACCGTCAATGCGCAGGCGGGCCATGGCATCGGCGGTGGCCAGCATATCGTCGCGGCTTTCTCCCGGCAATCCCAGAATGATATGCACGCAGACCCTCAGGCCTCTGGCTCTGGCGGCTGCATAGGCTTTTGTGAAGCAGGCATAATCGTGCCCGCGGCGTAAAAAATCGAGGGTACGGTCATGCCTGCTCTGCAGGCCGAGTTCCAGCCAGAAGTAGGTGCGCCGGTGGTATTCCCCCAAAAGATCCAGAACTTCTTCCGGTACACAGTCCGGCCGCGTGCCGACCGCCAGCCCCACCACGCCTTCAACGCCGAGGGCCTGGTCGTACAGGGCGCGCAGGCGCGCCACCGGAGCGTAGGTATTGGAGAACGGCTGGAAGTAGGCCAGAAACTGCCCGGCCTTGTATTTGCGGGTCATGATTTCCTTGCCGCGCTCGATCTGCTCGGCCACCGGAAAACCGCGGTCGATGCCGACGGCACCGGAGCCTTGCGGATCGCAGAACAGGCATCCCGGCCGGTCGCGGGTAGCGCCACGGTTGGGACAGGAGAAGCCTGCATCGACGGATATTTTATGGACGCGGCCGCCGAAGCGTTGTTTCAGATGTGCGGAAAAGCTGCGGTATGGTTTCTCTTGCATGGCGCGACTATGCCACCGGTAGCCCCTGAGAGCAAGGGGTTTGGAAGAAGCGGCCGGATTTTCCGGGCGCGATTGAAATAGCCCCCCTGCCTGATATAATCCACTCGGCTTTCATGACGAGCCGCCATGCCCGCATTCTCGGCGGACTTGGCATCGGGTCCGGATAATCATCAAGGGAGGGGCTTTGTGACGCGTTTGCTGGTGGTTGATGACGAACAGGACATCCGCTACCTGTTCCAATGTGAACTGGAGGAAGAGGGGTATCAGGTCGACGCGGTCGGTTCCGCGGTTGAAGCCGATGCCGCTTTGCGGAAGCACGTCTATGATCTGGTGGTGCTCGATATCCAGGTCGGTGGGGACAGCGGTCTTGCCATGCTGCAGGATATTATCGGCCGCCGGAAGGACCTGCCGGTGATTCTCTGTACCGCCTTCAGTTGCTACAAAGAGGATTTTTCCTCCTGGCTGGCGGACGGTTACGTGGTGAAAAGTTCGGATCTCACTGAACTTAAAAACGAGATCCGACGCGTGTTGATCAAACGGGGCAAGCTGCTCCAGGGCGAGGGGGCGAACCGATGAAAGCTGTGATCATGGCAGGCGGGTTCGGAACCCGCATGCAGCCTTTGACCATCAATCAGCCCAAACCGATGGTGCCTCTGGTCAACCAGCCAATCATGAGTCATATCATTGCGCTTTTGAAACAGCATGGTATCTCGGATGTCATCATGCTGTTGTTTCACCAGCCCGAGATCATCAAGAACTATTTCGGCGACGGCAGCGAACTGGGGGTTCGCATCACCTATGTCACGCCCCTGGAGGATTTTGGAACTGCCGGCGCGGTCAGGGCCGCGGCGCCTTATCTGGACGAACGTTTTCTGGTAATCAGCGGTGACCTGCTGACCGATTTCGATCTGGGCGAGGTTTTGAAGTTTCACGAGGAAAAGCAGGCCCTGGCCACGATCACCCTGACATCCGTGGAGGATCCTCTGCAGTTCGGGGTGGTGATTACCGATCAGCAGGGCGCCATCACCAAGTTTCTTGAAAAACCGGGCTGGGGCGAGGTGTTCTCCGATACCATCAACACCGGCATCTATGTCTTCGAGCCCGCGGTACTCGATATGATCCCGGAAAAGACCAACCGGGACTGGTCCAAGGATATCTTCCCGCGTATGCTGGCCGAGGGGCGCCCGCTGTACGGATGCCGGCAGCGCGGCTACTGGGCAGATATCGGCAATACCGACGCCTACCTGGAAACCTTCCGGGACCTGTTTCGCGACAGAGTGGCGGTATCGCTGCCCGAACCGGTCCTGTGTGAGGCAGGCCGCAGGATTTATCTCGGCACCGATACCCAGGTGGCGGAGGCCGACCTGTCGCGCCTTGAAGGGATGGTGGTGATCGGCGACAACAGTCAGGTGCAGGGAGGATCGCGGCTGAAGAATTGCGTCATCGGCCGCAACTGCGTGATCGAGGACGATGTTGAACTGGAGGATGTCATCCTCTGGGACAATGTGTTTGTCAAGCGCGGATGCCGTCTGTTCGGCACCGTGGCCGGACATCGCACCCGCCTCGGGCGCGGCGTGGTGTCGGAGGAAGGCGTGGTCATCGGCGACGAGACCGATGTCGGCGACGAGGCCTATCTGCGCAAGGACGTTAAAATCTGGCCGCGCAAATCGATAGAGAGCGGCTCCATTGTCAGCACCAATCTGATCTGGGGCGACAAGTGGCGCAAGAGCCTGTTCGAAGGCGCCTCGGTTCGCGGCTTGAGCAATGTGGAGCTGTCGCCCGAGTTCTGTGCCAAGCTTGGCGCCGCTTACGGATCGGTGTTGCCGCGCGACAGTTATGTGATCACCAGCCGCGACGGCCAGCGTTCGTCGCGCATGCTCAAGCGCGCGTTTCTCGGGGGGGTACTGTCCACCGGCGTGAATGTGCGCGATATCAAGCAGATGCCGCTGCCGGTTATGAGTTACAAGCTCGGCACCTTCGGCGAGGTCGGCGGGGTTCATTTCCGGCAATTCGGCGAGGATTCCGCGGCCACTGAGATCCTGTTTTACGATGCGGAAGGGTTTGAAATCCCCTCCGGCACCGCCAAGGCCGTCGAACGGATCTTCTTCAAGGAAAATTTTCGCCGCGTGCATTACGCCGAGCCGGGGGAGATCAGGGAACTGCCGCAATTGACCGCTTTTTACAGGGAAGGCTTTTTGCGCGCCCTCGATGGCGGCCTGTTGCGGTCGTTTGCGCCGAAAGTGGTCATCGACCTCAATCATTCCCCTGCCGGCGAGCTGCTTCCCGGCCTGTTGACGGATCTCGGTTGCGAGGT
Organism: Syntrophotalea sp.; assembly: GCF_050253115.1. NCBI lineage: Bacteria > Pseudomonadati > Thermodesulfobacteriota > Desulfuromonadia > Desulfuromonadales > Syntrophotaleaceae > Syntrophotalea > Syntrophotalea sp. The sequence continues at coordinate 15,485 of NZ_JBFWJQ010000004.1, read as the reverse complement.
TGTCGAACTCAACTCCCGCTTTGAAGAAGGGCGCAGTGCAACGGCCCCGGATCAGACTGCCCGCGCCATGCAGCAGCTGTCCCGTATCGTCGTATCCCTCGAAGCTGCCGCTGGCTTCTGGCTCGATCCGTCGGGGGAGCGGGTGCGGATCATCGACGAAAGCGGCAGTCTGCTGACGGAAATCGAAGCCCTTGGCGTGGTGGTTTCCCTGGTGAGTCGCTGCGGAATGGCCGGGATCCTGGCGCTGCCGGTGTCAGCGCCGATGGCGCTTGAGAAGGTCGCCCAGGAGAGCGGCCTGACCTGCCGTATCGTCAAAAACGATGCGCGCGCCCTGCTGGAGGCGGTGTCCGAGCGTGGCGGCCTGCTGGCCGCCACGTTGGACGGCCGTTTCGCCGTGCCGGGTTTTCAGGGGCATTTTGACGGCATGTTCGCGGTGGCCAAGATTCTCGAAATGCTCGGTCACGCGGGCATGAGTCTCGGCAGTCTGCGTCGCAGTCTTCCCGACCGCGCTTACCGGCAGGCGCAAATCCCCTGCAGTCGGCAATTCAAGGGCGGCGTGATGCGCAAGATGAGCGAGCATACCGTGAATCTCGATGCTTCCTTCGTCGACGGCGTCAAGATCCGCTTCGAAGACGACTGGGTACTGGTATTGCCTGATCAGTATCGGCCGCTGATGCATATCGTGGCGGATTCCCCCGATATCCGGCGCGCCGAAAGCCTGCTGGAGAATTACCGGAACAAGGTTGAAACCTGGAAAAAGGAACTTCTCAACCCCTGAACGGGGCACTGGGTTGCGTATCGCGAAATCGATGAAACCTCTGGATGTTGTCCTGATCTGGCATATGCATCAACCCGATTACCGGGATCCGCTGCAGGACGAAGTGCTGCTGCCTTGGGTGTTTTTGCATGCGGTCAAGGATTACGGCGATATGTTGCAAACGGCCGTTGATCATGGTATCCGGGTGACCTTCAATCTGGTGCCGACCCTGTTGGAGCAGCTCCGGGAATACGCCTCCAAAAGCCTCAGGGACCGCTGGCTCGAACTGGCGCGTCGTGATCCGCAGGCCATGTCCGACGGCGAGCGTGCCAGTCTGGTGCAGTGTTTTTTTTCGGTTCACGCTGAACGGCATATCCGGCCCCATGCCCGCTACCGCGAACTGGCGGAGCAGCGCGCCTTGTGGAAATCTTCGGCCTGGCAGCGGTTCTCGGAAGCGGATCTGCGGGATCTGCAGGTATGGTTTCTGCTGTCATGGTCCGGATATTACCTGCGTCGGGAGCCGGGCGTCGTGGCCGACCTGCTGGCCAAGGGGCGGAACTTCGATGAGCAGGACAAGCACCGGCTGTTACAGGCTTACCAGGAGGTTGTGGAGGGCATCCTGGCGCGGTTCCGGCAGGCCGAGGACGAGGGTGCCGTAGAACTGTCGGTAACGCCCTATGCCCATCCCATACTGCCGCTGCTGTGCGATAGCGGTGAAGCCGCCCGCGCCCGCGAGGGAGTTTTGTTGCCAAAAACGCCCTTCCGTTTTCCGGAGGATGCCCGTCGGCAGGTTCGCCTGGGACTGGCGAGCGCGGGGGATTTTTTCGGAGTCCGTTCGCGCGGCATCTGGCCGTCCGAAGGCGGACTGAGCGAATCCGTGGTGCGCATCATGGCCGATGAAGGTGCCGTCTGGACTGCCGGCGATGAAGCCCTGCTGGAAAAATCCCTGCCCGGAGGGCTCGGCGACCGCACGTCACTTTATCGCCCGTACAGTTATCTGGGATTGCCGCTGCTGTTTCGGGACCGGGAGCTGTCGGACCGCATTGGTTTTGTGTATGCGACCTGGCCTTCGCAGACGGCGGCGGCGGATCTTCTTGACCGCCTGCGGGCACTGGCTCAGCAAGTGCCGGGCGGGGTGGTGACCCTGATTCTGGATGGAGAAAATTGCTGGGAAGGTTATGAAGAAAACGGCTTTGCTTTTTTGCAGGCTGTTTATCGGGGTCTGGCCGATTCGCCGGTTCTGCGGGCGGTCACCTTCAGCGAAGCCTTGGCCAGCCGCAAGCCTGAGCCGTTGAAGGTTTTGGCACCGGGATCCTGGATCAATGGGGATTTCGATATCTGGATCGGGCACCCCGAGGAAAATTGCGCCTGGGAATGGCTGGGCGAAGCGCGCCGCGCCCTGCAGTCCGCAGATGCGGACTGCCAGGGTGAAGGCTGGCCGCATCTGCTGCGTGCGGAAGGCAGCGATTGGTTCTGGTGGTTTGGCGAGCACCATCGCAGCGAGCAGGCGGAAACTTTCGATCAGCTTTTCCGGCATCATCTGCAGGCTTTCTACCGCGCCATCAGAAAGCCGGTGCCGCCCTGCCTGCACTATCCGTTGAGGGGGGCGCGCCGCAGCAGTCGCGTTTATCCTCCCACCGAATCGGTAAGCCCCGTCATCGATGGACGGCTGACCGATTATTTTGAATGGCACGGCGCCGGCACCGTGGAACTGGGCGGCGGCGGTGCCATGCATAATGCCAGCTTTGATCTTCTGGGTTTTTTTTATGGCTACGATGAAAATTTTTTCTATCTGCGGTTCGATTTTCGCCAGCCCGTGGAACAAATAGCCGGGCCGGACGGAGAACTGCTGGTGCGCTTGCAGGCCGAGGGTGTCTGGGAAGCCCGCCTGGCGGCCAGGGCCAACCGCGTGCTGGTGCAAAGTGTCGATGGGGCCGGCGGCGGGGAGGGACCAGGGGCTGCGGGAACCATCGCGGAAATGGGCTTGCCGCTGAAGCTGCTGGACCTTAAGCCGGGCGGTGCACTGAACGTGTCCTTGACGGTGCTCGATTCCGGAAGGGAGTTGGCCCGTTGGCCCGCCGGGGGGGAGCTGGCCCTGATTTACCCGGGGCCCGATGCGGAAGCCCCGCAGTGGCCCCTTTGAACTCGCGGGCCGTAATGACGGCAGTGATGCCGGAAAGGAGTGTTGCGTTTGTCCGAATTGCGTTGGGACCCCTTTATTGATAGCTGGGTGGCGATTATCGAAGCGCGGGGGCGCCGCCCCGTCGATTTTATCACCGAGCGCAAGCGCATCGAAACCAGCGTCTGTCCGTTCTGCTACGGGCAGGAAGACAAAACGCCGGCGGAAGTCTATGCCCTGCGGCCGGATGCCGGTCTTCCCAACCAGCCCGGATGGAAAGTGCGTGTCATTCCGAACAAGTTTCCCATTCTGCGCATCGAAGGGCAACTCGAAGCAAGAGGGGAAGGGGTATACGATGTCAAAAACGGTATCGGCGCCCATGAGGTGATTATCGAAACCCCGGAACACGAGCGCCAACCTGCCGATCTGCGGGCGGCGGAGCTGGCCGATGTGTTTCGCGCGTTTCGCTCGCGGCTGGTCGACCTGCGGCGCGACAAACGCTTCCGGCATATTGTTATTTACAAAAATCACGGGCTGGAAGCCGGCGCCACGATCCCCCATACCCATTCGCAGCTGCTGGCCCTGCCCGTCATTCCGCCTCATCTGCGGATTGCATTGCGGGCCAGTCGCGACTATTTCCGCCGCAAGGAACGCTGCCTGATGTGCGACATGCTCGCCCAGGAACTGTCCGACGGACGGCGTCTGGTGCGAGTCGATGGGGAATTCGCGGTTTTTGCACCGTTTGCTTCGCGCCATCCCTTTACTCTGCGTATCGTGCCGCGCAGTCATCTTCATGATTTTGCCCAATTGACCGACCATATGCTGCTCGCGCTGGGGGAAACCCTGCATGATGTGTTACGGCGCCTGCGTGCGGTGCTGCGCGATCCCCCCTTCAATCTGGTACTGCACAATGCGCCACTGGCCGTGCCGCGGCCGGGGCGTCCGGAGTTCTGGCATTCGCTGCCTGCCGATTATCACTGGTATTTTGAGCTTACCCCCAGAATCATGGATCCGGCAGGATTCGAAGGGGGGACCGGATTTTTCATCAACCCGACTTCACCTGAAGATGCGGCACGCTATCTGGTTGAAGCGGTGCAATGACACCGTTCCAGTCAGGTTTGCCATCACCTGTTTTGCAAGCGTTTTCCAGAAAGGTTGCTCAGCCCATTGCCATGACTGCTCCCCTTGATCCCCTGTCGGCATCGGTTCCCGGTTTTGAACCCTATTTTTCCCTGTCTTTTCAGATCAGTGCCGGGGCGCGGCGTCAATTGGCCGAGCTGCCGGCTCCGGCCGGTGTTTCGCGGATATACCGGCTGCGCCAGGTGACGGATCACCTGGGGGAACGTTACGCGAATCCCGCCTGCAGCGCCGGAAGGCTGGAACTGCTGGCGATGCTCAGCAACGCACTGCGCTGGACGGCGTACCGGTATCTGCAGACACGCAATTGCATGGTCGGCAGGGATGACGTGGTAATCGCGGGCCGGGCCGTGGCCCTTGCCGGCCTGCAACGCAGCCTGGCGTCCTTTGTCGCGCTTTATCCTCCGGATGTGGTTTGGAAAGGTATGACGCCGCATCGGTTTTTGATGGGTCCCGACGGCGATCCAGGCCGTGGCGCGGCGCTGCTTGAATTGCTGGTACTGTCGGTGCAGAGCGCCAACCCGGCAGCCGCGGCCTTTCGTCCTCTGTTCGATGACGATGAACTGTCCCGCATGATCCCCTACCGGGTCACCTTGCAGGCGCTGGACAAGCTGCTGTGTCGCCCCGACGGGGGCGGGCTTTTTAGTGATGTGCCTTTGTTGCAGCTGCTGCAGGCACCGGTACAGGCCTCTCCCGACAGTCTCGAGGGGCAACTGGCCTTTGTGCGCGAGCACTGGAAGGGGATCCTGCCGGAGCATGTGTTGCTGGCTATCGATGCCGGATTTGCGCTGCGGACCGAGGAGACGCGCATGCGGGGTTTCGGTCCCGGCCCTCAGGCCGTGCCGGATTATGGCAGGCTGCCGGTCGTGGAGGAAGAACGGTTTTCGCCGGACCGAGACTGGATGTCCGATCTGGTGTTGCTGGCCAAGTCGGTGCATGTCTGGTTTTATCAGCTGTCCCGCCATTACGGGCGTGCCGTGAACCGCCTGCGGGACATCCCCGACGCCGAGCTGGATCAGCTGGCGGCGCGCGGGTTTTCAGGATTGTGGCTGATCGGCATCTGGGAGCGTTCTCCGGCATCCCGACAGATCAAGCGGCTGCGCGGCAATCCCGAAGCCGAGGCTTCGGCCTATGCCCTCTACGATTACCGGGTTGCCGATGAACTTGGCGGGCAGGCGGACCTGGACGATCTCGACCGGCGCTGTCGGCAGCGCGGCATCCGGCTGGCCTGCGACGTGGTGCCGAACCATACCGGCATCGATTCGCGCTGGATGCGGGAGCATCCCGACTGGTTCGTGCAGACATCCCATCCGCCTTACCCGGGCTACCGCTTTACGGGCCCCGACCTGTCGACCAACAACGGCATGAGCCTTTATCTGGAAGACGGCTACTGGGACCACAGCGATGCCGCCGTGGTTTTCAAGCGGGTCGATCATTACAGTGGCGAAGAGCGTTACATCTATCATGGCAATGACGGCACCCACTTGCCCTGGAATGACACCGCCCAGCTGAATTTTCTGCTGCCGCAGGTGCGCGAAGCGATGATCCGCACCATCCTCGAGGTTGCACGCACCTTTCGCGTGATCCGCTTCGACGCGGCCATGACTCTGGCCAAAAAACATTATCAGCGGCTGTGGTTTCCGCTGCCCGGCGGCGGTGCGGGTGTGCCGTCGCGTTCGGAATTCAGCCTCGCCAGCGCTCAATTCGAGGAACTGTTCCCGATGGAATTCTGGCGCGAGGTGGTCGACCGGGTGGCTGCCGAGGCTCCCGATACACTGCTGCTGGCGGAAGCCTTCTGGCTGATGGAGAGTTATTTTGTCCGCACCCTCGGCATGCACCGGGTGTACAACAGCGCCTTCATGCACATGATGAAGCAGGAAGACAACGCCAGGTACCGTCAGCTGCTCAAAAACACGCTGGCTTTCAATCCCCAAATCCTCAAGCGCTTCGTCAATTTCATGAGCAATCCGGACGAAGCCACCGCCGTCGAGCAGTTCGGCAAGGGTGACAAATATTTCGGGGTGGCTGTGCTGTTGGCAACCCTGCCGGGGCTGCCCATGTTCGGCCATGGCCAGGTGGAGGGGTTCCGGGAAAAATACGGCATGGAATACCGGCGCGCCTATCTGCACGAGGAGGTCGACGAAGGGTTCGTGGCGCATCATGAAAAGGTGATCTTTCCGCTGCTGCACCGTCGCTCCCTGTTCAGTGGCGCCGAACATTTCGCGTTGTACGATTGTGTCAGCGACGGCGCGGTGCTGGAGGATGTTCTGGCTTACAGCAATCGCCGGGGTGAACAGCGGGCCCTGGTGGTGTTTCATAACCGATCGTTGCAGGTTGGCGGGTGGATCCGCAATGCCTGTCCCCGCGCCGGAGAATCCGGAACCGGGTTTGGGCCGACCCTGGCCGATGCACTGGCCTTACGGTCAGAGCCGGAGATTCTTTACCGGTTTCGCGATCATTGCACCGGGTTGCAGTATCTGCGTTTTTCGCAGGAACTGGCGCAGCAGGGGTTGTTTGTCTCCCCTGGCCCCTATCAATGCCATGTGTTCCTCGATTTTGTCGAAGTGAGCGACGCCGACGGCCATTGGCGGCATTTGTGGCAGGCTCTGGAAGGGCGGCCGGTAGCTGATCTCGATCGGGAATATCGGCGGATTGTACATGGGGAGCTGCTGCGGTCTCTGCGGCAGGTGCTGGAAAGCTGTGACGCTGTCCTTTTTGACAACGGTGCCGACCAGGGTCCGGTTCTGGAAGGCTACGCCGCCTTTCTGGACGCACTGCAGCGCGATCTGCGCCTGGAGGTCAACCGGAGTCCCCTGCTGGAGCGGTTGCACGGACAGTTGCGGCGGGTAGTCGAGCTGGACGCTATTGCGGCGCGGCAGGCGGTTCGCGATGTGCTTGGCCCCTGGCTGATTGTGCATCCCCTGACGCTGCTTTCGGAGTCCCTTGCCGAACCTGCCGCCTTCATCCGGTGGCTGGAGCACCAGTTGCTGACCGATGTTGTCACGGCGCGCTGGCCCGAGGATGCGGCCGCGGAAAATCTGCAGCTGCTGCAGCTGCTGCTTCGCTGGCGCGGCTGCGGCTGCCTGCAGGAGGAGCACTGGCTTGGACCTTTGCTCGACGATGTCGCCGTGCGGGAGTTTCTGCTGGTGCATCGCTACCAGGATTGCGACTGGTTCAATCGTGAACGTTTCGAAAGGTTACTGGCCGGCCTGATCCTGACCGCGGCTCTGGAAGACACTTCTGATGACGAGGAATCCGCCGCAGGCTTGCCGCAGCAACTGGCGCTGATGCTGCACCGGGCCGAGCTGGCCGGATATCGTCTGGATAAATTCCGCGCCCTCGTATAAGCCGGGCCGCTGCAGTTTTTCTCAGGTTGCCCGTAAACATGGCGGCAAGCCGCAGGAGTTTTGCAATGAACATAGTGTTGATGGCTTCCGAAGTGGCCCCTTTTGCCAAAACCGGCGGGTTGGCCGATGTGGCCGGTTCGCTGCCCGGCGAACTGCACCGCCTGGGACATGATGTCCGCATTTTCATGCCGTTGTATCGCAGCGTCAAACAGGGCGACTTCCAGCTGTCCCCTCTGGCGCCGTTGCCGTCCATCGAAATCGCCGGCACGGCCGTTGCCGGGCGGTTGTGGCAAGGGAGCCTTGGAGAGGTGCCGGTTTATTTTCTGGAACAGGACAGGTTTTATGATCGCGACGGCCTTTACGGCACATCGCGCGGCGACCACGCCGACAATGCCTTGCGTTTCGGCTATTTTGCCCGGGCCCTGCTGGCGGCCTTGCCACAGATCGGTTTCAGACCGGACGTGCTGCATCTCAACGACTGGCAGACCGGGCTGGTGCCGGCGCTTTTACGCACCGATTGGCGCGACAGCGCGTTTTATACCGGCACGGCGACCGTCGCCACCATACACAATCTCGGTTACCAGGGTTTGTTTCCGGCGGAGGTGGTCGCTGCCCTGAACCTGGATCCCGCGCTGTTCGCCATGGAAGGATTCGAGTATTACGGCCAGGTATCGTTTTTGAAAAGCGCTCTGGTTTACGCCGATCTGCTTACCACCGTTTCCGAAACCTACTGTACTGAAATCCAGACCCCGGAAATGGGGCATGGTTTTGACGGCATCCTGCGTTCAAGGGCCGATCGCCTGTTCGGAGTATTGAACGGCATCGACGACCAGCTCTGGGATCCCAGCCACGATGCGGCGTTGGCGGCTGTTTACCATGTCGACGATGTCGACGGGAAGCACGCCAACAAGCGCCGCCTGCAAAGCCGTCTCGGCCTGGCATGCGAGGCTGAAACGCCGCTGCTGGCGATGGTGACGCGGCTGGCGTCCCAGAAGGGTCTCGATCTGGTCGAACAGGCCTGGCCGGCATTGCTGGAGCGGGGGGTGCAGATTGCGATACTGGGATCGGGGGATCAGGATTACATGGACCGTTTTGCGCGCCTGGGTGCCCAAAGCAAGGGACAAGCGGCGGTGCGTCTGGGATTTGACGATCGTCTCGCCCGTTTGATTTACGCCGGCAGCGACATGTTTCTGATGCCAAGCCGTTACGAACCCTGCGGGCTGGGGCAGCTTATCGCCTTGCGTTACGGCAGCGTGCCGGTGGTGCGCAGTACCGGCGGGCTTGCCGATACGGTTTTTGACCCGCGGGACGGCGTGGCGCAGGCCAACGGTTTTACCTTCGAGGAAATTTCGTCGCCCGCCATGCTGCGCGCGATGGATCGCGCCCTTGCACTTTATCGGCAGCCCGGCGATTGGCTGCGGTTGATGCGCAACGGCATGGCGGGGGATTTTTCCTGGCGGCGGTCGGCGCTGCGCTACCTCGATTTGTACCGCAAGGCCGGGCAGTTGCACCATGCGTGATGGGCAGGGCCATGCTGTGGAGGATGACGCCGGTTCCGGCATCATCCCTGCCTGAGTTTTTCCAGATAAGCTTCCCATTCGACCGGCAACAGGTGCTGTTTCTGACTGTTGCATTCCTTGCAGGCCGGCACGCAATTGCCTTTGCTGCTGCGCCCGCCCCGAACCAGGGGCACGATATGGTCGAGGGTCAGATCCCGCGGTGCGACTTTTTTCCCGCAGTAGTGGCAGATACCGCTGGCGATACGGTTTTTCCACCACTGGCTGTTACGCAGTTCCCGGGCTTTCTGCCGTTCCCGACGCATCTGTTCTTCTGAAGCTTCCATCCAATCCATGTGGGCCCTGTTCGAAAAAATGCCTGGCGATTCGTGGCTGGGATTGGCGTTTTTCCAATCACCGATCATTGCTTTTAAAGGACCATGAAGCCGATCTGACGGCCAGTTATCCCCTTATCGCGGCGATAGGAGAAGAACATTTCGCGGTGACAACAGGTGCATTCCTCCACCACGCCGATGCTTGCTGCGGGGATGCCGACCTCCTGCAGTTGCAGCAGGCAGCTGCGCTGCAGATCCAGCTGCCACTTGCCGAGGGAGGTTTCCTGGGCGATCTGCTGCCAGTGCCCGCTGCCCTGGCGAAAAGCGTCCCGCACCGCGCGATCGACCTCGTATTCATGGGCCGCGATGCCCGGTCCTATGGCGGCCAGCAGGTTCTCGGGCCGGCAGCCGAAGTTGGTCTGCATCGCCTCCACGGTTTTTCCCAGCAGGCCGCTGGCGGCGCCGCGCCAGCCGGCATGAACGGCGGCTCCGACCCGTTTGGCCGGATCGTGAAGCAGGATGGGGAAGCAGTCCGCCACCAGCACCCCGAACATGAACCCGGGTTGATTGGTAATGATGGCGTCGCTGGCCACCGTCAGAAAATGTGAAAGATCGTGATTCGGCTGGTCGATGACCAAAATGTCGGTGCCGTGCACCTGCTTCACCGTCAGCAGCTGATGGGGGTGCAAATCAAAGGCCCGGGTCAGGGTCGAGCGGTTGCCCTCGACATTGTGTCGTGCGTCCTCGGTATTATAGGCGAGGTTGAGGGAGTTGTAAGGCGGGCGGCTGACGCCGCCGTTGCGGGTGGTAAATCCGGCCTGGACCGCCGTTTCGGCGGCCCAGTCGGGTTGCATATAGCTGATCTTGCCTTTACGTACCAGTTTCATAAACCGTGGGTTCTCCTGTTGAACGCACCGCCTTAAAGGGGGTGCGGAAAAGTTGTCGAGGCAACGCGGCTGTCAGGCTGGCGGCCCTGTCTTGTATTTTTCGTTGAGATAATCGATGACCGCCCGCAGATCCGGCGGCAGCGGGCTGTCGAACTCCAGGTAATCCCCGGTTTCCGGATGCCTGAATCCGAGCAGGCGGGCATGCAGGGCCTGCCGGTCAAGGGCCCTGACAAGGGCGAGAAGCCGCGGGTCGGCGATGGTTTTCATGCGACTTTTGCCGCCGTAGGTGGCATCGCCCACCAGGGGATGGCGCGACTCCGATAAATGTACCCGGATCTGGTGGGTGCGTCCCGTTTCGAGGGCCAATTCGACCAGGGTCATGCGGTCGGCGTCAAAACGCTGCAGGACGCGCCAGTGGGTTACCGCGCGGCGACCGCCGCGGCAGGCACTGCTCATCTTTTTGCGCTGGGTAGGGTGGCGCCCTATGGGGCGATCGATGCTGCCGGCATCGCCGGTCAGCAGACCGTGAACCAGAGCGACATAACGCCGGGTGATGGAATGCTCCTTGAACTGGGCGGCGAGGTGCTGATGGGCCGCGTCGGTTTTGGTGGCCACCATCACCCCCGAAGTGTCCTTGTCGAGGCGGTGGACGATGCCGGGTCGCAAGGTGCCGCCGATGCCGGAAAGGTCCTGGCAGCAATGCAGCAAGGCGTTGACCAGCGTTCCCTGTTGATGCCCAGGCGCCGGATGTACCACCATGCCGGGCGGCTTGTCGACGACGATCAGGCAACGGTCCTCGTAGAGAACCGTCAGCGGGATATCCTCGGAAACAGCTTCGGCGGGGCCGGGATCCGGCAAGGTGACGGTCAGGGCTTCGCCGCCCTTGAGTTTGCTGGCAGCCTTGGCGGGTGCACCGTTGAGCAGTACCAGTCCGTCATCGATGAGCTTTTTCAGCTGGGACCGGCTCAACTCCGGCAACTGTTCGGCCAGGAAGCGGTCCAGTCTTTCCGGCGGCTGTCCCCGGTCAAAACAAAATGCACGCTGCCGAAACATTTACCAGATAGAGCTCTTGATGCGGCCAGCCTGCTTGATCATGACATCGACGACCGCACGATCGAACATGTGCTCGCGATCGGGGATGTCTTCCGAAATCCGTGCCAGGAAGTGCTCGCGACCTTCCTGAAGCTCATCGTTGAGCACGTCGAAGAGGGTGTCCTTTTCAATGCCTTCCTGCACTTTGTTCTGGTTGTACAGAGCGATATCCGAAACGATGGCGCGAGCCAGCCGGAAGGCGAGCTTGGGGTTGTCGACAATCCTTGCCATGGGTTCCTCCCATTACGAAAAGGGTATGCGGGCGGTGCGGTCCGCCGGCAGGGCCGCGGAAGTCAGGGCGCCCCGGCCATAAAACGGATGATGATCGCGGCGGGACATTTTTTCTCCGCGCTTGAGCGGAAAAGCCAGGTACAAGGTGGCGTTCCCCCGCTTGATCAGCAGCCGTATGATTTTGCCCTTGCGGGCTTCCTTCAGGGCTTTGTCCCAGGATTTCAGATTGGTCAGCCGGGTTTTGTTGAGGGCCAGAATGATGTCCTGGGGCAGAATCCCCGCCGCGGCGCCGTCGCCTTCCGGATCGACCTGGCGCACCATGATGCCCTGCCCCTGGGGTATGTTGGTCAGAACCAGCCCAAGACTGTGGCGCTCATCCGCACTCTGTGCCGCAACGGTCTGGCCGCGGGGGTGAATGGTGACCTGCAGAGTCATCTCCTGACCGTCGCGCAGAATTTTGAGCGGCACGGTGGTGCCGGCCGGCATGCTTGCGATGCGAAGCTGCAGGTCGCTGGCGTTGCGGATGGCATGGCCGTTTACCTCCAGCAGAATATCGCCGCGACGCAGTCCGGCCTGCTGGGCCGGGGATTCCGGCAGCACCTGATTGATCAGGGCGCCTCTGCTGCGGTCCAGGCCGAAGGTCTCCGCCAGTTCGGGGGACAGGTCCTGGATGCCGACGCCCAGCCAGCCGCGAATCACCTGCCCGGTCGTCATGAGCTGCTCGGCGATGGCCCGCGCCATGTTAACGGGGATGGCAAAGCCGATGCCCTGGCCGCTGGCGACGATTGCGGTGTTGATGCCGATCACTTCGCCGTAGATGTTGAGTAGCGGGCCGCCGGAATTGCCGGGATTGATGGAGGCGTCGGTCTGGATAAAATCCTCGAAATCCTCGATGCCGATGTTGGTGCGACCGGTGGCCGACACGACTCCTACCGTCAAGGTGCGATCGAGGCCGAAAGGATTTCCGATCGCCAGCGCCCACTGCCCGACTTTCAGGGCGTCGGAATCGCCGAGTACCGCCGATGGCAGTGCTTCGTCCGTTTCGATTTTGAGCACGGCGATATCGGTTCGGGGATCGGAGCCGACCAGTTTGCCTTCGTAAATCCGGTCATCCGACAGCTTGATTTTGATTTCCTCGGCGCCCCGGATGACGTGTTCATTGGTCAGGATGTAGCCGTCACCGCTGATGATTACCCCGGATCCGAGGCTGCGGGATTTCTGTTCCGGGATGGTGCGGCCCTTGAACATCTCGTTGAAGAATTCTTCGAACAGAGGTCCCAGGTCCGGTCCGCGGCTCACGGTGGCGGCCTGGATGTTGACGACCGAAGGCGTAACTTTTTCGGAGACCTCGATAAACGCGGATTGGGCGACAAGCAGTTCCTGGGCCGGCCGGGGCACCGGCGGCGCTTTGGTCGCCTGTTCCGAAAACGGGCTTGAAGGCGTTTGTTTGTCGTCCTGACAGCCCGACACGGCTGCCAGGAGTATTCCGCTGATGATGCATGTCAGAAAAACGCGTCGGAAATGACTCATTTTAATGGTTCCTTTGCCAAGGGATAAATCATCGGCAGCGTAGCGGAAAATGCAGAAACTGTCAATCGTTGCGGCGTTTTTGCAGGCTCTTGATAAATTGCAGGAGCACGTCATGACCGCCTCTCCAGGTGGCCTGTGCGGCCCGCTGATCATGATCGATCAGGCAGGTGTCGACGAGAAAGGTAGGAATACCGGCCCGGCTGGCCGGCAAATCGTAGGCGGTATCGTTGCCGACCATGAGGACCTGGGCGGCGGGCAGACTCAGGCGGTGGAGGACGTCGCGGAAAAATTCCGGATGCGGTTTGCAGCAATGGCTGTTTTCGTAACTGCTGATATGATGGTAGGCAAAGTCGTCCAGCCCGGCGGCGCGCAGCCGGGCCTTGATGGCGGGCCGCGGAAAAACCGGATTGGTGGCGAGGGCGACCTTCAACCCGCGATCAAAGCAGCTTTGCACGATGGCGCGGGATTCCGGGAACGGTTTTACCAGATGAGACAGGGCGGCGAGCCCCTCCCGGTAAAAACGCTGCAGGCGTTTGCGCAACTGGGGGATGCCGATGCCGAGCTGCCGGGCTATCATGGACAAAAAAAGCTGTTCGTTGGTCATTTGGTCGCTGCGCGCGTTCAGCAGCGCATAGGCCGAACTTATCAGGACTTCCGCAAAGACCATGGGGTCCGTCAGGTCTTCGAAACAGCGCGCCAGGCCCTCGATATAGCCATCTATATAGGCTTTCATTTCAATATCCAGCAACGTGCCGTCGAGATCGAACAGGATGCCGTGTATGTTTTCGGGAGGATAAAAGTCCATAGTGTTCCTGCAGGGCTTTCAAAAGTCTTACGGGCTTTTGGGGGTCGCTTGTCTCATCCATGGAGCTCTTTCTGTCAAGCATAACACGGCAGCAGCCGTTTTTGGACATCCCCGATCCTTCATGCCGGCGACAAAGCCCTTGACTTGGTTGCCTGTCCAATGTAGAAAATTTAACAAAAACAGCGAGGTAACCAAAATCCATGTCGGATATACGCGAAGAAGTCAAGGATCTGCAGATCGGCCTCAAGATACGCCGCCTGCGACAGGAACGGCGCATGACCCTGCAGAACCTTTCGGAAGCCACGGGGCTTTCCAAGCCGTTGTTGTCCCAGGTGGAGAACGAACAGGTGATTCCGCCGCTGGCGACGCTGCTGCGCATCGCCAAGGCGCTCAAGGTAGGGCTGCATACCTTTTTCCAGGAGGAAGGCAGCGTTGAAAAGTGTATTCTGGTAAGGGCTGGCGAAGGTGGCCGGCAGGATGCGCACAGCAGTCGCAGCCGCAGGCGCACGCCCTACGAATACCAGTCTCTGGGTTACGGAAAGAAACAGCGCAGCCTTGAACCGTTTCTGATAGAATTCGACGTACAGCCCTGGCGGGACGAATTGCTGGTAAGCCACGAAGGCGAGGAATTCCTGTATATTCTCGAAGGGCGGCTGGAATTTCATTACGGCGCTGAGATCATGACCGTCGGGCCGGGCGATTCACTTTATTACGACTCCAACGAACCCCACGGCTATGTCGCTGTCGGCACCGGTCCCGCGCGGGCGGTGGCGGTCATTTATTCCATGGAGTAGCACCAGGGGGTTGACAAGCGCGGCAGGGTTTTTATGTTGGACAGATGATCCCGGTTATAGGAACGCAACCCGGCGAGGACAGGAGGTGACGACATGAAACGAATAGGCGTGATGCTTTCCGGCAGCGGCGTGTATGACGGCAGCGAGATTCACGAAGCGGTACTTGCCCTGCTGGCTATCGAACGTGGTCGCGCAGAGGCCGTCTGCATGGCCCCCGACATGCAGCAGATGCATGTCATCAACCATTTTACCGGCCAGGTCGAGGCGGGACAGGCACGAGCGGTGCTGGCCGAGTCGGCGCGCATTGCACGGGGCAAGGTCGTGGATGCCGCCACCGTTAGCGTGGAGGATATCGATGCACTGGTGATCCCCGGCGGTTATGGCGCAGCCAAGAACCTGTGCGATTTTGCCGTCAAGGGCGCCGACTGCACGGTGCATCCCGAGGTGCGGCGCCTGGTGCGGGCCCTGGTTGACAGGGGCAAACCGGTGGCGGGCATCTGCATCGCGCCGGCGGTTCTGGCCAAGGCGCTTGACGGGTATGCACCGCAACTGACCATAGGCAACGATGCGGACACCGCCGCCGCTCTCGAAGCCATGGGGGCGCGGCATGTGGCCTGTCCGGTCGATGATATCGTCGTGGACGAGAAAAACCGGCTTGTTACCACCCCGGCCTACATGCTGGCGGAGAATATCGCCGAAGCCGCGGCGGGGATCGAAAAGGCGGTCAAACAACTGCTGGCCATGTGCTGAACGGTTACGGTGTGCTGAATCTCAAAGGCGAGCACTTCAGAGCCGATGACCTGTGCAAACAAAAGAGCCTCTCTTGAACAAGAGAGGCTCATTTGTTTGCACAGGTCCGCTAAGTAAACAAAGTAAACACCTTGCCTGAAGTGTTGTAGGGCTTTATTGATCGGGTATGCTTGTTAGAAGATCGTGTGCGGGAAAAAAGACTCAT
>NZ_JBFWJQ010000003.1:0-59392 GCF_050253115.1 Syntrophotalea sp. | reverse complement strand
GCATCGATAATGCCAAATCCAACGGTGTCTAACAGCCAAGGGAGAGAATTCAGATCGTCATAGCATTGAATAAGTCATGAGTGTGGAAGAATGGAAGCAAACCTGCGGCCGCCCCGGGGAGGTGGAACGACCGCAAGCCCTCGCAAAAAATCTCCCAGTTCTCGCTGTATAGCAACATGAATAACGCAATACAAGTAAAATTTTTTTAAGTTTAGGTCATTTTGCGTTTACAGGCTCGCCGTATTAACGACCCACCAATTTAAGGTTGTGTGATTTCAGCGCAGGTGTCCGATGGCCGCAACCTGATACAATGGATCAAAACCCCCGGACCAGGAGGATGCCATGCCTGACAAACGGTTTTTATGGACGATGGGATTGCTGGCACTGCTATTGCTGGCAAGTGCCTGCGCGGCAGGATCTTCCGCCCGCGCCTTGCTGCAGGAGGATTACGCCGCCATGAACAACCAGGAATTGCTGATTTACTACGACCAGCTCAACGCCGCGATCGCGAAACAGGAAGGCGGCGCGGGCGGTTTCGGCTTTGGGGTGGGGCTGGGAGTGGGCAGCGGCTCCTTCTCGGTGGGAGCCAGCCAGGGAACCTACATTGAAGATCCGACGGAGGCCCTGCGCCAGCAGCGCAACCGGGTGCGGCTCGAACTGGCGCGACGGGGGCTGCAACCGGCGGATTCCACGCCCTGACCGGTATGGGCCACGGCGAATCCTGAAAACCGGGGGCCTTTTCAGCCAAGGCCGAAGAGTTTCTGGATCTCCTCGGGGGCCTGATCGTAATGGGAGAATTCCATGACAAAGGTGCCCCGCCCCCCGGTAACGCCACGCAACTCGCCCATATAATCGAACAGTTCGGACAAGGGAACCCGGCCCTGGATCAGTTCGGATTCGGCCCGCGGTTCGAGGCCGTCGATGCGGCCGCGCTTCTGCTGCAGGGAGCTGATGACCTGGCCGGCGCACTCGGCGGGCACCGTCAACTCCAGCGCCATGACCGGTTCGAGCAACATCAGCCGGGCCTGTTCAGCAGCCAGGCTCAGACCGCGCTGAGCGGCGGCCCGCAGGCCGATTTCGGTGGTGATGCCTGGCTGATAGGGCGCCTCGGTCACCGTCACCTCGACGTCGGTCAACGGATAGCCGGTACGCAGGCCTGTCGCACAGGCCTGCAGCAGACATTTGCGCAATTCCTCCCCCAAAAGCCCGGGCAGGGCGTCGCCTCCTTCCGGCAAAACAACCCGCGCCCCCTTGCCGCGCTGCAGCGGCGCGATTTCCAGAGTGACATCGCCCGACTGCACCCGCCCTTCGGTTTCCCGATGAAATGTTTCGTGATGCCGCGCCCTGCCGCGAACGGTTTCGCGATAAACCACCTGCGGACGGCCGGTACGCACCTCGACGCCGAATTCCCGCCGCAGGCGGTCGGTAATGATTTCAAGATGCAGCTGTCCCATGCCGGTAAGAATGGTCTGGCCGGTATCGGCATCCTCCCGTACCCGGAAGGTCGGATCCTCCCATAGCAATTTTTCCAGAGCGGCCGGCAGCCTGTCCCGATCGTCAACACGACAGGGTTCCACGGCCAGCGACACCACCGGCTCCGGAATACGCAGCCCCTCCAGTTGCAAGGGCTGTTCCGCGCGGCACAGGGTATCGCCGGTCAGGGCGTGCTTGAGACCCACCGCCGCCCCGATGTCGCCGGCCTGAATCTCCTCGATCCGTTCGCGTTTGTGGGCGTGCATGCGAAACAGCCGGGCCACCTTCTCGGGTACCCGGCGGGTGCCGTTGAACAGATCGTCTCCGGCATGCACGGTCCCGGAATAAACCCGGACATAGGTCAGCTTGCGGCCCTCGTCGGACAAGACCTTGAAAGCCATGGCACAGACCGGCCCAGCGGGATCACAGGGCAGCGGTATCCCGGCATCCTCCCCATCCAGCGAGCGGGCCGTCACCGGAGGAACATCGAGGGGTGAAGGTAGATAGTCGACAACGGCATCGAGAATCGGCTGAATCCCTTTGTTGCGCAGTGCCGAACCGAGGAATACGGGAAACAGGCGACAGGCAAGGGTGCCAAGGCGCAGGGCACTTCGCAGGCGTTCGGCGGAGATTGGCCGCCCCTCGAGGAAATCGGCCAGTATTGCCTCGTCGAAATCGGCGGCGGCTTCCACAACCCGTTCGCGGGCCCTGTCCGCCTCCTCGCGCAACGCTGCGGGAATAGCGGAAACCTCCATCGTAACCCCGAGATCGGCTTCAGTGAAAATGAGACAGCGCTCCTCCAGCAGATCGACGACCCCGGCGAATTCGCCCTCCAGCCCCAAAGGCAGCTGCATCAGCACCGGCTGGGCGGCAAAACGCTTGCGCACCTGGTCGAGCACCCGCCGGTGGTCACAGCCTACGCGATCCATCTTGTTGATCATGCAGATGCGCGGCACCGCATAGCGGTCGGCCTGGCGCCATACCGATTCGGTCTGGGCCTGCACTCCCTCGACGGCACTGAAAATCACCAATGCCCCGTCGAGCACCCGCAACGATCGTTCAACTTCGATGGTAAAGTCGATATGACCGGGAGTATCGACAAGATTGATCCGCACATCCCGCCAGTAGCAACAGGTCGTGGTGGCGGTGATGGTTATGCCGCGCTCCTGCTCCTGCTGCATCCAGTCCATGATAGCCGTACCGTCATGCACTTCGCCGAGACGATGACTTTCACCGGTATAAAACAGAATCCGTTCGGAAACGGTGGTCTTGCCGGCATCGATGTGGGAGATGATTCCCATGTTGCGCAGGTTCTGGAGTTTTTGCCGGGCCATGACACCTCACGCCAGCGGAGTTGGTTTCAATTCTCGTTTAACCGGGACAAAAGTTCCATGTCCAGGCCGTTGTACTCGAAATATTCCCGCTCGAGCTCTTCAACGTAAAAGCGGTCCAGGCCGCTGTTGTTGAGAAAATCGTCGCGCAGAGCACGGTTGTTTCCGGCGACAACGCGGGGCAGAAGATTGTGCAGATACAGTTCCTCCATCTGCACATGATGGACAACGCGGCGGAAAAGCTTGTTCAGCAGCTCATCGTCGACGGTACCGTTGAGTCCCGTCTCCCGCACCACCTCCGCCAGCAGCATCTGCTGCTCCGAGGGAGTGCCGTAGCGGGAATAAAAATTGCGGATGCGTTCCTTAGTGTGGGTCAGCAGCATATTGAACTGTTCTTCCTGCCGACAGATATCGCTGATCAGACGTTGCATCCCCTGCAGGGTCAAGCGTCCCTCTTCGATGGCGGTCAACCCCTTGCGCAGCGCCAGGAGCTTGCGCCGGCCGAACTGGCCGAGATAACGGTTCTGCAGGATGCCGGTGAAAAACAGGTCGTCAAACAGGTCCTTGCCAAGGGTATCGAATTCTTTCTTGTTGTTGAGAAGGCTGCGCACCAGCTCTTCGGAAAACCGGATCTTGTCCATGAAGGCAAGCTGATTGATATGCTCCGAAGTGCTGTCGAACAGATCGAAATAAGTAATGATGCGCGAGAAATTCTCCACCAGAAAAACGTCGGCTCCGTCGCGCACCTTTTCGTCGCAGGCTTTGGCCGCCTCCAGCAGCATCTGCTCAAAAGCGTAATCCCGGTTTTCCACGGCGCGGCGCTTGGCTTTCAGCAACTGTACCAGATCTTCACGATCGATACGGGCGTCGATCTGCCGTTCATGCAAAAAGATGCCTTCGAGTATCTGGCGGGTCTCCGAAAGATAGTCCTGCTCCTGGGTACTGACCAGCAATTCCGGCTTGAGCACCTCATCAAGGGCATAGAACAGGGCCGAGGGGATCTTGCTGCGCACGGACAGGGTTTTGAGCCGGGTCAGGCGGGCGCTTTCGGTGGCGCCCATGCGGCCCTTGAGCTTGCAGTCAACAAGGATGTTCTTGTATTCATCGACGATAGGACGGTTGGCGGCATGCTTGTACATGACATCGATGCGGATGCGCTCCTGCTGGTAACTGTCGATGCCGAGGTCTTCGGCCAGCTGCACCAGCCGTGCGAATTCCGGATCCGGAATGTTCTGGTGGGCGTGGTAAAGCTCGCGAAAGGTGTCGCGGTAGCGCTTGTGCTTGGTGTTGATCAGTTTGATCAGGTACAGGGCGCTGCGGTGTCCGAGCAGTGGCAGCAGCTCCTCAACCAGGCGGCCGTCATCCCCCTCGCCAACAAACGGAAATCGCTTCAGGTCCTTGCCGGCGAGGCGCAGAATCTCTTCCTGCTGGTCCTGCAGCGGGCCCGACACAGAGCCGAAAATGAAAAAGAAGTAGTTATGCACCGCATTGCCTTCAAGAAAGACGCGGTCGTATTCCTCATAACCATCGGTGCGGTTGGAAAACAGCAGCGATCCGTCATTGCGGCTGCTGGCGCCGAACATGACCAGCCGGTTGCGCACCTCTTCCTTGATGAGGTCGGCAAGAGGCTGCTCGACGCCGAACATGTATTCGCAGAAGGAGCCGCCGTTGCCCCGGTGAGAAAGGCCCTCGGCATCGATAATCAGCTCATTGCCCGGCGAGAAGATGCGCAGAGACGCTCCGGACACCTCGTAAAAATAACTGCGGTAAGCTTCGGCCGAGGCGACGGTAACGTAGTATTCGATGCTGTCGGTGGCCTGGCCGTGCAGGCGCACTTCCTGATGCTTCATAGTCGGATCCGGTCGGCGGCCTCGCGCGGCAAACGCGGCTCGGGTTTGGGAAGACAGCCGGTTCTCCCGGCGGCCTCGACAAAAAGATGGAAACACTGGCCGTCATAAGCCAGCTCGATTCCCGGGGGCAGTTCCCGATTGTGTCGTGCGTGGCTGACCTCGTGACACAAATGAGTCAGCAGGGTGCGACGGGCGCCGATACGGCTCGCCACTTCGATGGCTTCACCAATGGAGAAATGGCTCGGATGGGAACGAAACCGCAAGCCGTCAAGCACCAGCAGCTCAAGTCCTCCGAGGCGCTCCATGGAAGTTTCGGGCACCCCGTTGCAATCGGTCAGATAAGCGAAAGGACCAATGCGATAGCCGCTGGATGCGCCTGAGCCGTGCCGCAACGGGATCGGCTCGACGGGAAGGCCGAACAGACTGAAAGGACCATGAATATCCCAGGGGTCGAGCCGGGGACGGAACCCCTCCTGAATCCCGCGGTCAAATATGTAGCTGAAATTGCGCCGGATCACCGCCATGGTGGCGGCGGAGCCGAAAATTGGAATGGATTGTCTGCTAACCATGTTGAAGGCCCGCAAATCATCGATGCCATGCACATGGTCGGCGTGAGCATGGGTATAAAGCACCGCGTCCACCCGGGCAACTCCCTCGCGCAGAGCCTGGTGATACAGGTCGGCGCCGGTATCGATCAGGATATTGCGATCGCCCCAGGAAATCAGGGCACTGCAGCGTGTGCGCCGGTCGCGGGGATCGCACGAACGGCAGACATCACAGCAGCACCCGAGCATGGGGACCCCGGTGCTGGTGCCTGTGCCGAGCAGCACAATGTTCATGGTTTGAGGGCTTGCCACGATGGACTCCGAAACGGTCCCGGTCCCGAATTGCATACCGGGCTGACAGAAAGATCCTTTCGATGCGGCGTGAATACATTGTAGTGCGCAGGCAAAATAGCATTTTTCCCGCGGATGAGGCAACAACCACTTGCCTTTTCATGAAGGGGCACAGAAGACGGCGCCGCTAAACACCAGGGGGCAGTAGCATAAAATCGGCGACCCGGCGTTGCCGGAGACCTTGCTTCAGCATGGCGTTGCATCCTTCGGCAAAGGGCATTAGACTCGTTTTCACCCGGAAACGGCTCTTTTCCGCCCTGGCGGGAAAAACATTACCGACTTTCACGAAAGGAAATATCATGCAAATCGCCGCTGTCTGTGCTCCTGCCCTGACCCTGGAAACCGACTGTCTGATCCTCGGCGTCTGGCAGGAACACACCGATGCCCTGCCGCTCAGGGAGCTCGACGTGTCTCTGCGAGGCGCCTTGCGTCAAGCCCTGGACAGCAAGGCTTTTTCCGGCAAAGAGGGCGAGACCCTGCTGTTCCCGACTGGTGACACGCTCCCTGCCGCACGGGTGCTGCTGGTTGGCCTGGGATTTCGCGCCAAAGCATCCGCGGCAGCCTTGCGCCGGGCAACCGCCGAAGCCGCCCTCATCCTGCAGCAGCAGCGGCTCTCCGAAGCCTGCGTGGCGCTGTCCGAACCGCCGCCCGCCGACCTCGCCGCGGACCTGGCAATGCAGGCCCTGGTGGAGGGATTGATACTCGCAGGCTACCGGTTTGATCGCTACCGCACTCAAAAACGCGATGAATTGCCGCCCCGATGGGAAAACCTGCGTCTGCTCGTTGCGGAAAAGGAGTTCCTGGAACCCTCCGCAAAAGGTCTCGACAGGGCGCGGCGGATCTGCGCCGGCGTGACCCTGGCCCGCGACCTGGTCAATGAACCGGGAAACGTCAAGTCCCCGGAATTCCTTGCGGAACAGTCTCGGCAACTGGCCGCGAAACACGGCCTTAGATGCACTGTGCTGGATCAGCAGGATCTGTCTCGCGAGAAGTTTGGCGCCCTGCTCGCCGTAGCCGGGGGTAGCGCCCGGCCGCCACGCCTGATTATCATGGAATACACTGGCGGCAACCCGTCCGACAAACCTCTGGCGCTGATCGGCAAGGGCGTGGTCTTTGACTCCGGAGGGATCTCCCTGAAACCCGGAGAAAAAATGGATGAAATGAAAATGGACATGGCCGGCGCCGCCGCCGTGCTCGGCACCCTGGATGCCGCGGCCGCGCTGCGACTGCCGGTAAATCTGGTTGGCATCATTCCGGCAGTGGAAAACCTGCCGTCGGCCACGGCATACCGACCCGGCGACATCGTCACCGCGCTGTCCGGGCGCACCATCGAAATACTCAACACCGACGCCGAGGGCCGGCTGATTCTCGCCGACGCTCTGAGCTATGCCGCACGTTTCGAACCCCGCGCCATCATCGACCTGGCCACCCTTACCGGTGCCTGTATCATCGCCCTGGGGCACGAAGCGTCAGCCGTTCTCAGCAATCGGGATGAATTGGCCCGGCAACTGATCGCCGCCGGAGAAGACAGCGCGGAACGAGTCTGGCAACTGCCCCTGTGGGAAGACTACGCCAGGCAGATCCGAAGCGATATCGCCGACGTGAAAAACACCGGCGGACGCCCTGCCGGCACCATCACCGCCGCGGCATTCCTGCAGCAGTTCGTCCCCGATTGTCCCTGGGCCCATATCGATATCGCCGGCACCGCATGGGAAGAAAAAGGCACCGCCTTACGTCCCAAGGGGGCCACAGGGGTTGGGGTCCGGCTGCTGATCGCGTTCTTGATGCGGAACGGATAAGGGCCCTTGCGTAACCGAGCAGGCCCGCATGCGAAAATTTTACGGAAAACCCGAAAAAATGACGCCAGCCGTTTGCACACCCCCGGAGCCTGTGTTATTAGGTTTGGCTGATTATGCCACGCCTATGCAGCGGAGCGCGACCGCGAATCAGGACCTCGGCGGTGGCGCCAGCAGCGTGGCCAACGCGCAATGGAAGGTCCGCATGACTCCGGCAGGGCCGGAACAACACAAGGAGTAAACAGGTATGACGCAGGGTACGGTAAAATGGTTCAACGATGCCAAAGGTTACGGTTTTATCACTCCGGATGACGGGCCTGACGTGTTTGTCCACTACTCCGCCATCCTGGCCGACGGTTACAAATCCCTTGCTGAAGGCGACCGGGTCAGCTTCGAAGTGACGCAAGGCAGCAAAGGCCCCCAGGCTTCCAGCGTCGCCAAGGTCTGATCCTTTCGCAAAACGATCTCCAGGGTTCCACGCCTGCCGTGGAACCCTTTTTTCATGCCTGCCGATTCACAACCACCCTGCCCTGCATCTTGACTTTCTCCGGGGGGATTGATAGTTTCACAGTTTGGTGATTTTCGTCAATTGTCCAGACCCGTCGCCGGACCCGATCTTCCCGGAAAGGAATGCCCATTGCCCATGAACCGCCAATCAACCGTCCCGGATGCAACGCTGCCGAGGGGGGTCAAGGACTTTCTGCCCAACAAGGCTGCCAAGATAGAGTTTCTGCAGCACTCCCTCAAACGGGTTTTTCACCGCTGGGCCTTCCGCCCCATCATCCCTCCGACCCTGGAATATCTCGATGTTCTCGAGCGCGGCCTGGGCGCGGACCTGCGGGAGAAAACCTTCCGCTTCGACGACCGGCAGAACGGCAAACTTGTCGCTTTCACGCCCGACATTACACCGCAGGTCGCCCGCATTGTTGCCACTCGGATGCAGGGCGCGCCCCTGCCTCTGCGCCTCTGCTATAGCGGCAAGGTACTGCGGCACACCGAGCAGCAGGCAGGCAAGGACCGGGAGATCATTCAGGCAGGGGTCGAACTGATCGGCCTGCGGGGACCGGAAGCCGATGCGGAAATGATTGCCATGGCCATCGAGTGCCTGCAATCCCTCGGAGCCACCGAATTCACCGTGGATATCGGACAGGTGGAATTTTTCCATGGCGTAATGGGCAACCTCGACCTGCCCGCCGACCGGGCAATGGCCGTGCAGCAGGCCATTGCCCGCAAGGACGCCTCGGGGCTGGCGGAGGTGCTCGCCGATCTGCATCTCGAAGAGCGCAAATACGCGGAAATCATGGCCCTGCCACGCCTGTTCGGAGGACCGGAAGTACTGGACCGGGCGGCGGACATCGTCGCCAACGACCGCTCACGCCAGGCACTGGAAAACCTGCGCCAGATTCTTGCGGTGCTTGAAGCCTACGGCGTCGAGCAGCACGTCACTTTCGACCTGGGCGAACTGCGCGGGCTCGGTTATCATACCGGCGTAACCTTTCAGGGGTTTCTCAGCGGCATGGGCAGCGACGTCTGCTCCGGCGGCAGATACGACACGCTCACGGAGCGATACGGCATGTCCGCCCCCGCAACAGGATTCGCCTTCAACCTGCTCAATCTGCTGACCGCCCTCGATCGGGACCTGGAGCAGACCGCCACGCAGAAGCTCGATGTGCTGATCCTGCAGAGCGGGCCGGACAAGCGAACCGCCCAGCAGCTGGCACGCACCCTGCGTGGCCGCGGGTACGCCTGTGCCCGCGACATCATCGAGCGCCCCCTGCAGGACAGCCTTGATTACGGCCGCAAAATGAATTTCCGTCATGTCATGATCGTGACGGCCCAAACCGGTGAGGTGCGGTTGATCAAGCTTGCGGACAACAGCGAACAGATGATTTCACTGCAAGCGATTCTCGCCGGAGACTTTCGCCTGTAACAGCGATCAGGAGATATACATATGGCAAATGTTGTTATTGTCGGTGCCCAGTGGGGCGATGAAGGGAAAGGCAAGGTTGTCGATATCTATACCGAGCATGCCGATGACGTGGTGCGCTTCCAGGGTGGCAACAATGCCGGACACACCCTTGTGGTGGGAGACGAGACAACCATATTGCATCTCATCCCCTCGGGCATCCTGCATGAAGGCAAACGCTGCATCATCGGCAACGGCGTCGTGCTGGACCCCAAGGTGTTCCTGGAGGAAATCGACAAACTTAAAAAACGCGGCTACATGAAGGATGACCGACAGCTGGTCATCGACGGCAACGCCCATATCATCATGCCCTACCACAAGGCCATTGACATCGCCCGCGAACAGAAATCCGGCGCCCGTAAAATCGGCACCACCGGCCGGGGCATCGGTCCGACCTACGAAGACAAGGTAGCCCGGCGCGGCATCCGGGTCATGGACCTGATCCGCCCCGACACCTTTGCACGCAAGGTCAGGGAAATGCTGCCGGAAAAAAACTTCTACCTGGAGCAGTACCTGGGAGGCAAGCCTCTGTCAGAGGACGCTATTCTGGATGAATACAACGGCTACGCCAGGCAGTTGGAGAAATACGTGGACCGTGCATCCCTGCTGCTGAACCGAAGCATCGCCGCGGGACGCAACGTTCTCTTCGAGGGAGCACAGGGCACCCTGCTCGACATCGACCATGGCACCTATCCCTACGTGACCTCGTCATCGACGGTAGCGGGCGGAGCCTGCACCGGCAGCGGCGTCGGCCCCACCACCATCGACGAAGTTATCGGCATCGTCAAGGCGTATGTCACCCGCGTCGGCGAAGGGCCCTTCCCTACCGAACTGAACGATGAAATGGGCGAGCAGTTGCGCCGGGAAGGCTCTGAGTTCGGGTCAACAACCGGACGCCCCCGCCGCACCGGATGGTTCGACGCCGTGGCACTGCGGGAAGCGGTACGCATCAGCGGCATGACGGGCCTTGCCATCACCAAGATGGACGTGCTCAACAATCTGGACAACATCCACATCTGCACAGCCTACGCCTACCAGGGCCAGTTGCTGGAAGATTTCCCCCACGATCTCGATATCCTCAAAGAATGCAAGCCGGTTTACGAACAAATGGACGGATGGCAGGCGGATCTGGGGACAGCGACTTCTTTTGAAACCCTGCCGGCCAAGGCGCAGGACTACCTGCGCAAAATCGAGGAGGTCTGTGGCTGCCCGATTGTGCTGGTTTCCATCGGACCGCGGCGGGATCAGACCATCCAGCTCAAAAATCCCTTTGACAAACAGGGAAAAATAGAGTAAAAATCCATCCATTCGGCGGCAGTATGCGAGTCGCTTTCCCGCCTTGGGGCAAACATCCGGGGCACGGGAGAAAAAATGACAAACCTGAAAAAAAGGGTTGACTCGCAAAAAGCTTTCAAGTATAAAGTGGCCTCCGTAGCAAGGAGCCGCTAGCTCAGTTGGTAGAGCATCTGACTTTTAATCAGATGGTCGTAGGTTCGAATCCTACGCGGCTCACCATTTAAGTCCCTATCGTCTAGCCCGGCCTAGGACACCGGCCTTTCACGCCGGCGACGGGGGTTCGAATCCCCCTGGGGACGCCAGAGTCAACAGCCCCACTGCCATAAGGCGGTGGGGCTGTTTTCGTTCCGGCCTCCGGCGGCCGTCCGATGAAAGGTCAGCATGTCCGAATCCCGCCCCGTAGTTGAAATTTTCAGTGACGGTGCCTGCTCAGGCAACCCCGGCCCCGGCGGGTGGGGTACGCTGCTGCGCTGCGGAGGCCATGTGCGTGAACTGTCAGGTTTCGATCCGCAGACCACCAACAACCGCATGGAACTGCTCGGTGCCATTGCCGGCCTCGAAGCCCTCAAACGCCCTTGCCTGGTGCATCTGACCACCGACTCCCAATATGTCTGCAAA
Source organism: Syntrophotalea sp. (assembly GCF_050253115.1). Taxonomy (NCBI): domain Bacteria; kingdom Pseudomonadati; phylum Thermodesulfobacteriota; class Desulfuromonadia; order Desulfuromonadales; family Syntrophotaleaceae; genus Syntrophotalea; species Syntrophotalea sp. The sequence continues at coordinate 48,166 of NZ_JBFWJQ010000003.1, read as the reverse complement.
GGCATCACCGAGTGGATTCACAGCTGGCGCAAAAAAGGCTGGAAAAACTCTAAAAAGGAAGAGGTCGCCAACCGCGACCTGTGGGAACGCCTGCTGAAACTGACGGCCAGACACCAGGTGGAATGGCACTGGGTGCGGGGGCATGCCGGCCACCCGGAAAACGAACGCTGTGACGAACTGGCGCGCCAGGCCATCGCCAGCGGCCAGAAAAGGTCCTGACCCCCCTGCCGGAAAGGCGACCGCGCCGGCCGATGCGGCAAACAGCGGCCCATTGCCCTTTTTCGCCAACGGGCCGCGCTACAGGTACCTTGGATATCCTTTAAAACTGTGTTATCCTTGGCCAGATTCACTGCCGCCGGGCTTTTTCCTGGGACAGAAGGGGGGGAAGACCACATGTCTGCTGACAGAGCCTTGCATCTGGCCGACTCCGGCGTATTGCCGCCGGCTCCCGGTTGGGATTTTGTGGCGTTCTTCATGTATGCCGGGGTGGCACTCAGCATCGTCATCGGCCTGCTGCTGGCGGCACGATTTCTCGGGCATCGCTCCCGCACTCCCCTTAAAAATCAGCCTTACGAATGTGGCGTGGAACCGACCGGAGCCGCCCGGGCAGGCTATCCCGTACCCTTTTACCTGACGGCGATCTTTTTCGTGGTATTTGATGTGGAGGTGGCTTTTATCGCCTCCTGGGCTACGGCTTACGACCTGCTGGGTTGGCGCGGCCTGGCGCAGATTGCCTTTTTCATCGTCACTTTGCTGATGGCGCTGCTCTACCTTTGGCGCCGGGGGGCTCTCGACTGGAGCCGCCAGCGCCGTTAAAGGATCTCCCCGGGAATGAACCAAGCCTTGCCCAAAAATATTATCCTGACCACCCTGGACGATGCCATCAACTGGGGCAGGAAAAACAGCCTGTGGCCCATGTTTTTCGGCCTGTCCTGCTGTTTTGTCGAGATGATGGGCAGCATGACGCCGCGCTTTGACCTGGCGCGATTCGGTGCGGAAGTACTGCGAGGCACGCCGCGCGAAGCGGACCTGATGGTGATTGCCGGCACGCCATTCAAAAAAATGGCGGCCAGCATGCTGCGTATCTACGAAGAAATGGCCAATCCCAAATGGGTGATCGCCATGGGCAGCTGTGCCAACTCCGGCGGCATGTACGATGTCTACAGCGTCATGCAGGGCGTCAACCAGATTCTGCCCGTGGATGTTTACATTCCCGGCTGTCCGCCGCGCCCTGAAGCCTTTATGCAGGGGCTGATGATGCTGCAGGACAAAATCGCCCGTGAGGAGCGCCCGGCGCGGCCTGTATTGAACCTGGCCGGCGGCTGCGAAGGCACCACGGTGCCCATTCTGATTGACGGCCACAGTAAAACCCGGGATACCCGCGGTCCCGGATACGGAAGCTGTCCGATTCGCGGGACCTCCCAGCAGCCCCCCGAATTTCGCGGCAGCCGCGTGGATGGCATGTGGCGGCCACAGCAGCCGCGCATCGCTTTTTCTCCCGCAACCATGCCAATGCTGGAGCAGATCCGGCAGCGTTTCGGCGACAGCGTCAGGGAAGATGCCTCTGCCGACATGCCGACCCTCATCACCGACCCTGCCCGGGTCCCTGCGTTGCTGGGTTTTTTAAAACAGGACATCGAACAGCCCTACCTGCGTCTCGAAGACCTGACCGCGGTTGACGAAACGGCCCGCCGGCACCGCCCGGACCACGAATTGACCCTGATCTATCACCTGCTGTCCTTTGATCGGGCTGCTTACCTGCGGGTCAAGACACCACTGCCCGCGGAACGGGCCGAGGCGCCATCCATCACCGGTTTGTGGCCGGCTGCCGGGTGGTACGAGCGAGAGGTGTTCGACATGTTCGGCGTGAAATTTGCCGGGCACCCGGACCTGCGCCGTATCCTGATGCCGGAAGGCTGGCAGGGACATCCGCTGCGCAAGGATCATCCCAGCCGCGCCACGGAAATGCCGCCGTTTACCCGCGACACCGCAACCACCATGGTGCCACCGGAAGGATCGCACTTTTTCCGGGGCCGCGAAAAAACCGATGGCCAGCGTCTTTCAATCCTTAATCTCGGTCCCCAGCATCCGGGGACGCACGGCATTTTGCGGGTCATAATGATGCTGGCGGGAGAAGAGGTGGTCGATCTCGATCTGGAAATCGGCTATCACCATCGCGGCGCCGAAAAAATCGGCGAACGCCAGAACTGGAATCAGTTCATCCCCTACACCGACCGCATCGATTATCTTGCCGGATCCCTGAACAATCTGGCCTACCTGCAGACGGTGGAAGCCCTCTGCGGCGTGGAAGTGCCAGCCCGCGCCCGCACCATCCGCATCCTGCTCAGCGAACTGTTCCGCATCGCCAGCCATCTGGTCTGGCTCGGCACCTTCGCCCACGATGTAGGAGCCATGACCCCGGTGTTCTACGCCTTTGACAGCCGCGAAAAGATTTTCGACATCGTCGAGTTGATCACCGGCGGGCGCATGCATCCGGCGTGGTTCCGCATCGGCGGCGTGCCGGATGACCTGCCCGACGGCTGGTGGGCGGCCGTGGACGCCTTCTGCAAGGATTTTGCCACCCGCATCGACGAGTTCGATCGCCTGTTGACCGATGGCCCGATCTTTCGGGCCCGCACCGAAGGCATTGGCGCCATCAGCCGGCAACAGGCCATCGATCTGGGGTTCAGCGGACCCAACCTGCGCGCCACCGGACTTTCCTGGGATCTGCGCAAGACCATGCCCTACGCTGGCTACGATGACTTTGACTTCGAGGTGGTGACAGCCCATCAGGGAGACTGCTTTGCGCGCTACCTGGTGCGGCTCGGGGAATTGCGCCAGAGTCTGTCCATCGTGCAACAGGCCGCCCAGCGCATGCCGCAGGGCCGCTGGATCAGCGACGACTACCGGTATGCCTATCCCAAACGCGAAGACGGCCTGCAGGACATCGAAAGTCTGATCCATCATTTCCTGCATGTCAGCCGCGGGCCGGCGGCGCCGCGCGGCGAATGCTACCGCGCCATCGAATCGAGCAAGGGCGAGTGCGGGTACTACGCCGTCAGCGACGGCGGCAGCGGCGCCTACCGAATGCGCATTCGCACCCCGAGCTTCCCTCACCTGCAGGCGCTGCCCGAGCTCTGCCGCGGCCTGCTGGTGGCCGATGTCATCACTATCCTCGGCTCACTCGATTACGTGCTGGCCGACCTGGACCGCTGACATGGCAATGTTGCTTTCGGAAAAACAGATCGCGCAACTTAAACGGCGCGTTACGGAAACACCTCATCCCCGGGAAATGGTACTGGACGTACTGCATGCCATCCAGGAAGCCAAGGGCTGGGTGTCCGATGAAGGTATCGAGCTGGCAGCGGCCATCCTCGGCCTGACGCCGCTGCAGGTCGAGGAAATTGCCACCTTTTATGACAAGATCTATCGCCGCCCGGTGGGACGCAAGGTCATTCACGTGTGCGATTCCATATGCTGCTGGAGCCGCGGCAGCGAGGCCATCATGCTGCGGCTTCAGCAACTGCTCGGCATCGCGCCCGGGGAAACCACCGCGGACGGCATGTTCACCCTGCTGCCGACCTGCTGTCTGGGCGCCTGCGGCGACGCACCGGCGGTACGTATCGGCAAAAACCTGTACGGGCGGGTCACGCCGGAAGACCTGGCCGGGATTCTGGAAGGCGAGCGAACGGAGGCGGGCCCATGAGGATCTGCGCGCCGCTGCTGTTCAAAAACCGCCAACCCTCAATGACGGTCTTTCTGGAGGGTTACCGCAAAACCGGCGGCTACCAGGGTCTGAAAAAGGCCCTGCGCGACATGACGCCGGCGGCGGTACGCCAGGAGGTCAAGGCGTCCGCCCTGCGCGGACGCGGCGGCGCCGGTTTTTCCACCGGCCTGAAATGGTCGTTCTTCCCGGCGGACGAACCCGGTGATAAATATCTGGTGTGCAACGGCGACGAAATGGAGCCCGGCACCTTCAAGGATCGCCAGCTGCTGCTGGCCGACCCCCATCACCTGCTCGAAGGTATCCTCATTGCCTGCTATGCCCTGGGCATCGCCACGGCCTACATTTTTTTGCGCGACGCCTATCGCGACTGCGCGGCCAACCTGGAACGGGCGATGGCCGAAGCTCGCGACGCCGGGCTGCTGGGGGACAACATCCTTGGCAGCGGATTCAACTGTGAAATCCATCTTCATCGCAGCGCCGGACGCTATGTCTGCGGCGAAGAGACCGCACTGCTCAACAGCCTCGAGGGCCGGCGTCCTAATCCCCGCGCAAAACCGCCGTTTCCGGCCGTCAAGGGGCTGTTCGGCAAACCGACGGCGCTGAACAACATCGAAACCCTCGCCAACGTGCCGCATATCATCACCGGCGGCGCCGACTGGTACCGGGGCCTGGCACTGACCGAACAAGGCGCCGGCACCAAACTCTACGGGCTGGCGGGACATATCGAAACCCCGGGTTGCGTGGAACTGCCCATCGGCATGCCGCTGGGGGAACTGATCCGCGATTTCGGCGGAGGCGTATGGCAACAACGCTCTTTCAAGGCATGCCTGCCCGGCGGAGCCTCGACGCCTTACCTGACAGCCGCGCATCTGGATGTGGCACTCGATTACGACCCCCTGGAGCAGCTTGGCACCCGCCTCGGCACCGGCGGCGTGGTGGTGTTCGACGACCGCACCTGCATGGTCGCCGCCACTCTCAATTTACTGCGGTTTTTTGCGCGGGAAAGCTGCGGATGGTGCACGCCGTGCCGCGACGGGCTGCCTCTGGTCTGCTGGCTGCTGGAACGCATCGAATCAGGGCAGGGCAGCCATGAACACCTGGCCATGCTGCAGGAACAGCTGCGCCACATCAACGGGCGTTCCTTCTGCGCCCTTGCCCTCGGAGCGATGGGGCCGGTCGAGGGGCTTTTGCGGCATTTCACCGAAGAAGTAGTGGACCATATCCGGCGCGGTTGCTGCCCGCTGAAGAACTGAAATTCATTTTTCTCGAACCCGCGGAAAGCCCAGAATGCCGACGCTTATAATCGACAACCAAACCGTCACCGTGCCAGAGGGGACCAGCGTCCTTGAAGCCGCCCTCAAGCTCGGCATTGAAATCCCCCATTTCTGCCACCACGAAGCGCTGGGGGCCATCGGGGCCTGCCGCATGTGTGCCGTGGATATCATCGAAGGACCGGCCAGGGGCATCCAGATGTCCTGCATGCTTGCCGCAAAAAACGACATGGTGGTTGCCACCGGCAGCGAGGCTGTGCTGGCCTATCGCGCCCAGGTCATCGAGTGGCTGATGACCAACCACCCGCACGATTGTCCGGTATGCGATGCGGGCGGTGAGTGCCAGCTGCAGGACATGACCGTGGCCGGGGGCCACGGTATCCGGCGTTACACCGGACCGAAGCGGACCTATCGCAACCAGGATCTGGGGCCGTTTATCGCCCATGAAATGAACCGCTGCATCCAATGTTACCGCTGCGTGCGCACCTACCAGGACTACTGCGGCGGTACCGATTTCGGCGTGCTCGGCTCCCGTCAGCGTCTTTATTTCGGGCGCTTTGCCGACGGCCCGCTGGAGAGCCCCTTTGCCGGAAATCTGGTGGATGTATGCCCTACCGGAGTACTGACGGATAAAACCTGCCGATTCAAAAGCCGCGGCTGGGATCTTCAGGAAGCGCCGTCCGTCTGCCTGCACTGCTCGCTGGGCTGTGCCGTGACCGGCGGCGCCCGCTACCGGGAACTGCAACGCCGTCGGGCGCGCACCAACCTGCAAACCAATGGTTATTTCATCTGCGACCGGGGACGTTTCGGTTATGGGTACGTTAACCGCGCCGACCGCCCCCGCCATCCGATGATCGGCCACCGACGAGCGACCTGGCAGGAAGCATTGGCCACCCTCGAAAACAGGTTGCAGGAGATGATTGAAGTTTTCGGCGCCGCCAGCATCGCACTACTGACCTCCTCCCGGGCCTGCCTCGAAACCCAGTTCCTGGCGAAACGCTGGGCCGCGGCGCTGGGAAGCCCCCATGTGTGCTTTGAGCCTCATCCTCGCCGGGATCTTGCGGCCCGCGTCGCCGCCTCGCAATCCTCGGATTGTTGTGCAAGCCTTGCCGACATACGGCAATGCGATGTGGCCGTCCTGGTTGGCGCCGATCCCCTGTCCGAGGCACCGGTGCTGGCTTTGGCCCTGCGCCAGGCAGCGCGCCGTGGCGCACGCATCGTGGTGATCGATCCACGGCCGGTGGACCTGCCCCTGACTTTCGAGCGGCATGCCATACCGCCGGAAAGCCTTTCGCGGGTGCTGCAGGCAATAAGACATCCCGACCAGGAAGACGAAACCAGAACCGGAAGGCTGGGCCGGCCCCTGGGCCGCGCCTTGCGCAAGGCGCAGAACCCGGTGCTGATCGGGGGTACCGATATTCTCGGTCCGCAAGGGTCCCTTGCCCTGCTACAGGCAGCGGCCGCCTGTTCTGGCCACCAGGCTCCCTGCCGCAGCATGCTGCTGCTGGGCGGCGCCAACAGCTTTGGCGGAGCCCTGCTAGGTGGCGACAATCCCGGCTTCGATGACGTGATCGAAGGCATGGAACAAGGCCGCATCAAAGCCCTGTTGTGCATAGAGGCGGATCCGTTGGCCGATTTCCCGGATCGCAAGCGCAACCGTGCCGCCCTGGCCCGGCTCGAATGGCTGGCGGTCTTCGACTACGCCGCCACCGCGACCTTGCAGGAGGCGGATTATTTCCTGCCCACCACCGCACTGGAAGAAAGCTTTGGCACCCTGATCAACAACGAAGGTCGCATGCAGTCCTTCGACCGGGTGTTCACCGCCGGGGCACCTGTTGCCGAAACGGCCGGGGACAGCCACCCGCCCCGCATCTTTACCCGCGAGATTCCCGGAGCCGAACCGCAGCCGGCGTGGGCCTTGATGGCCGGGCTGATGGGACGGGACGCCAACCTTGATGTGTTGCGGGGCGAAATCGATCATGCCGGCCGACATTTTGCGGGCATTTCAACCCTGATCGCCGATGGGGAGGGATGCCGCATCGCCATCCCCGGCCCGGTTCCGGAACTTGCTGAAACCAGCCATGGGGAGACTGTTTTTATCGATGACCTGCGGCTGCTGATCACCCAGTCCTTGTACGGATCGGAAGCACTCAGCAGTCTTTCACCACACATCGAGCCCCTGCTACCCCGTCCATTCGTTATGCTGCACCCCCAGGATGCAGCTCGTTTTAAGATCACGGAAGGCGCGCAGGTCACCCTCTTCACGCCGCTTGGCAACTTCCCGTTGACGCTTCGGCTGAGCGAGGAAATGGCCCGAGGGCTTGCCATCGTGCCGCGCTTGCGCAACACGGTGACCGAACCGCTGGTGTCGGGCGGCGAACCGATGATCTGTCGCATCGAGAAAGTCTGAACCATGAATGAGGTGCTGCCGAACATCATTCTGATCCTGGCCAAACTGGCGCTGGTGCTGGGATTCGCCCTCACCCTGGCCGCGTATCTGGTTTTGGCCGAACGCAAGATCCTCGGCCGCATGCAGATGCGCCACGGACCCAACCGCGTCGGCCCCTTCGGCCTGCTGCAGCCGTTGGCGGATCTTATCAAACTGCTGTGCAAGGAAGACCTGATCCCCGACAAGGCCGACCGCCCAATTTTCATGCTGGCCCCAGCCATCCCCGTCATAACGGCACTGCTGGCCTTCGCCGTCATCCCCTTCGGTCCGCCCGTGGTGTTTTTCGGCCGCGAAATTCCCCTGGTCATCTGCGGTTCGGATATCGGCGTGCTGTACCTGTTCGCCCTGTCCTCCCTGGCGGTATACGGCGTCGCCCTCGCCGGATGGGCATCGGCCAGCAAATACGCCCTGCTGGGCGGCCTGCGGGCCATGGCGCAAATGATCTCCTACGAACTCGCCATGGGGCTGGCCATCGTGCCGGTCGTTATGACGGCGCGCTCCTTTTCCCTCACCGCCATCGTCGAGGCACAGCGCCCCCTGCCGAATCTGCTGGTTCATCCCCTGGCTTTTCTTATTTTCCTGATCGCCATCATGGCTGAATCGAAACGCACGCCCTTCGATATGCCAGAGGCGGAAAACGAACTGGTGGCGGGTTTCCACACGGAATATTCCGGCATGCGTTTCGGCATGTTCTTCGTCGGCGAATACCTCAACCTGATCGTGCTCGGCGCCATGCTCACCCTGTTGTTTCTCGGCGGCTGGCACGGTCCGCTGCTTCCCGCAGCCTGCTGGTTTATTCTCAAGGTGCTGGCCGTGGCCTTTTTCTTCATCTGGGTGCGCGGCACCCTGCCGCGTCTGCGCTACGATCAGCTCATGGCCCTCGGCTGGAAGGTCCTCGTGCCACTGGGCCTGCTGAACATTCTGGCCACGGCGTCCTGGCTGATCTGGAGAGGTTGACATGCGTTTCTGGAAGCACATCAAAGGGGCGATCCTGCCCTTCTGGGTCACATTGCGCTATCTGTTCAAACGGCCAGTGACTGTTTGTTATCCCGAGCGCAAACAAACACCGGCGCCGCGCTACCGGGGCCGGCTGGTACTAACCCGTGATCCCGACGGCGAGGAGCGTTGCGTGGCCTGCTACCTGTGCAGTGCCGCCTGTCCCGTGGACTGTATTTCCCTGCAGGCTGCCGAAAGGGAAGACGGGCGCCGCTATGCGGCCTGGTTCCGCATCAATTTCTCCCGCTGCATTTTTTGCGGCCTGTGCGCCGAGGCCTGCCCTACCCTGGCGTTGCAGATGACCCCTGAATACGAATTGGCCACTCGCGAACTGCTGCAGGTGGTTTATGAAAAGGAAGACCTTCTGATTGACGGCTGCGGTAAAAACACCGAATACCATTTCTATCGGCACACCGGCATCGGGGTCGTCGCGCCACGCGGTGGCAATCCTGGCGAAACGCCACCGGAAGATATCCGGAGCAACCTGCCCTGAGGCTGCGCCGCCCCGGCGCGGAACCCGGAAGGAATCATCATGACGGCTTTGTTGTTTTACATATTGTCCGCCCTGGCACTGCTGGCCACGCTCCTGTGCCTGACACGCCCGAATCCCGTGCATGCGTTGCTCTACCTGATGCAGGCCCTGTTTGCCGTAGCTCTGCTGTATTACCTGCTCGGAGCGCCTCTGCTGGCGGCGTGGCAGGTCATTCTGTATGCCGGAGCCATCATGGTGCTGTTTTTGTTCGTGATCATGCTGCTTGAACCTGCATCCGCAGCAAAAAATGCCGCTGCAAAACGATTTCGATGGATTCCCCCGGCCATGATCGGTAGCCTTTTACTGGCATGCGGCGGGATTCTGGTCGGCATGGATCCTTTAAAAAGCGGCGAGATTGCCGGATTCTGGTTGTCCCCACGAGGCTTCGGCCAGGCCCTGTTCGAACATTTCGGCCTGGCGGTGGAAATCGTATCCCTGATCCTGCTGTTTGCCGCGGTGGGCGCATTTCACCTGGCCCGTCGTCACAGTGCCAACCGGGAGGATGCCTCATGATGGTGCCACTCGGACATGTTGTGACTTTGGCCGGCCTGCTGTTTACGGCAGGGCTTTTGGGCGTTTTGCTGCGACGCAATCTGATCATGATTCTGATTAGCGTGGAAATCATGCTGAATGCTGCCGGGATCGTCCTGGTCGGCGCCTCCGCCTACTGGCGGCATCCGGCCGGCCAATTGTTCGCCCTGCTTCTGATGGCCGTGGCCGCCGCCGAAGTGACCGTGGCCCTGGCTCTGGTCATCTACCTGAAGCGCAGTCGCGGCACCCTCGATGTGAACCGCTTTGACGGGATGAAGGGATGATGGTCGAATTGCTGTTTCTTATACCGTTGCTGCCCCTGGCCAGCGCCTTGTTCATCATGGTTGCCGGCGATGCCGTGCCGCGGCGGGTACTGACAACCATGGCTGCCGGCGCGGTCGGCATCGCCGCCGCGCTGACCATCTGGATGTGGCCCCTGGCGGCCGACGGCGCCCGTGCGACCCTTTACACCTGGATCGAATCGGGCCCGCTGCAGATACCGGTACAGATTCTTTTTTCGCGTCTTTCAGCGACCATGACCCTGATGGTGACCAGCGTTTCATTTCTGATCCACGTCTACGCGGTCTCCTATCTGCACCAGGAAAGGGATCTCCGTCGTTTTTTCAGCCTTTTCAATCTGTTCGTCGGGGCCATGCTGGTCATCGTGCTGGCCGACAATCTGCTGCTGCTGTTTCTTGGATGGGAAGGCGTAGGTTTCTGCTCCTACGCCTTGATCGGCTACTGGTACCGCAATCCGGAGTTCGCCGATGCCGGCCGCAAAGCGTTTTTGACCACGCGCGCCGCCGATGTGCTGTTTGGCATCGCCCTGCTGTGGCTTTTCCAGTTGACCGGCAGTCTGTCCATCACCGCCATCAACCAGCAAGCCGTCATGCTCCCATCAGGCTCGGTGACGGCGGTGGCGCTGTTGCTGGCGGCAGGCGCCTGCGGAAAATCGGCACAGTTGCCCTTCAGTTCCTGGCTGCCCGATGCCATGGCCGGCCCGACCCCGGTGTCCGCCCTGATTCATGCTGCCACCATGGTAACTGCCGGCGTTTATCTGCTCTGCCGCCTGTTCCCGCTGATCTCCCTGTCACCCACGGCGCTCGCGGCCATCGGCCTGACCGGCGCAGCCACCGCTTTCTACGCTGCCGCCAGTGCCTTGGTGCAACGGGACATCAAGCGGCTGCTGGCCTACTCCACGATCAGCCAGGTTGGCTATATGTTTCTTGCCGTCGGTGCCGGAACCGTAACGGGCGCCATGTTTCACCTTCTGACCCATGCGTTTTTCAAATCCCTTATGTTCATGGCAGCGGGGCTCGTTATACATCTGGCCGGCGGCGAACAGGACCTGTACCGGCTCGGCCAATTGCCAAAACGCGCCCCGGTGCTGTTCTGGCTGATGCTGGCCGGCGCCGTGGCTCTGGCCGGAGTCCCCCCGAGCAGCGGCTTCTTCTCCAAGGATGCCATCCTTGCAGCCTGTTTCGCCCGGGCCACACCTTACTGGACCGGGCTGGGCGGCCTGGGCCTGCTGGCCGCCTTTTTGACTGCCCTTTACGCGTTGCGTCTGGTCTATCTGCTGATCGCCGCCCCCATGGACCTCCCGTCACACGGCCAAGCACCGCTGGGCAAGACCTGGCCATTGCTGCCGCTGAGCCTGCTGGCTTTGACGGCCGGCCTGCTCAACGTGCCGCATACGCTGGGCGGGACAGCCCTTCTTGACCAATGGCTGTCCGCACCGACAGGCATCGCGCCTGCCCGGCGCATGGAATGGGGGCTGGCGGTAGCAACCTGCCTGTTGGTCATGGCAGCCTGGCAGCTGATCCGTAATTGGCGCCGGTCCGCGCCGGTTTTCACCGTTGGCGGCTGTACGCGGTTTTTTGCCTCGGGCTGGCGGCTGGACAAAATGATCCGGGCCGTGCTGACCGTACCGTTTCGGAACACCGGGCGATGGCTGCAGAGATGTCCCGAAAAATGGTTGACACTTGTTTTGCCCGGCAGGCTTGGCCGATGGAGCCAGAACGCGGGCCAGGCCTTTCGCCATGTCACATCTGGTCATGTCAGTGACTACCTGTCGGCCATGCTCTGGGGCACGACCTGGCTGCTGATTATGCTGACCGCTTTGCTGGCGCTTTGATATTGATCGTTTCCATCCATCCGATTGCGAGCCGAGAATGAATGGTTTTATCCAATTACCCTGGCTGACCCTGCTGGTGCTTGCTCCCTTGGGCGGCGCCCTGGCCTGCATGGCATGGGGGCGGCGCGCCGCCGTCATCGCGGCAATGACGGAAATCGCCATCGCGCTGCGGCTGTCACTCGGGCAGAAGCCGGCCGTCGAAGCCTGGATCCGCTTTGAGTCCTGGCCCTGGATTAAAACCTACGGAGCCCGTTTTTCCCTCGGCATGGATGGCCTGGCGCTGCTGCTGATCTGGCTTACAGTGATCCTGATGGCCGTGGCGCTGGGCATTTCCTGGCCGCGGTACCGCCAGGGCGGATATTATGCCCTGCTGCTGACCAGCTGCAGCGGCACCCTCGGGGTGTTTCTGGCACGGGATCTGTTGCTGTTTTATCTGTGCTGGGAGATCATGTTGCTGCCGCTGGTGCTGTGCATTGCGCTGTGGGGAGAAGCCCGGAGAGTCGAGGCCGGCCTGAAACTGCTGCTCTTCACCCTGACCGGCAGTCTTTTGATGCTGTTTGCCTTTTTGACACTCTATATCCTGCACGGTCGGACCACGGGGGATTATACCTTCGCCATGCAGGCGATTCTGGCAACCCCTGTCGCCCCCGAGCTCGTACCCTGGCTTTTTGGCTGCCTGATGGTGGCTTTTCTGATCAAGGTGCCGGCAATCCCCCTGCAGGGATGGCTGCCGGATGCCTACCAGCAGGCCCCGCTGGCGGTCGCTCTGCTGCTGGCCGGAGCGCTTGCCAAAACCGGCATCTTTGGCCTGATACGCATCGTGCTGCCCCTGTTTCCTGACTGCTGGGTCGGCTTTGCACCGTTTCTGGCAGGCATCGGCCTGGCAGGCACGATTTATGGCGCCTGGCTGGCCTTCGTACAGGATGACCTCAAGCGCCTGATTGCCTACATGTCCGTTGCGCACCTCGGTTTCGTCCTTCTGGGTATTGCGGCAGGCAACGAACTGGCCCTCCAGGGAAGCCTTTTGCAGCTGTTCAGCCATGGCATCACCATAAGCGCCCTGTTCGTGCTGGTCGCCTTCGTGGAGCGACGCACCACTGTACGTCAGTTGCCCGAACTGGGGGGCCTCTGGTCCCGGGCTCCCCGTCTTGGCGCCCTGTTTCTGCTGTTTTCCCTGGCTTCGCTCGGGCTGCCGGGTCTCAACCTTTTCGTCGGGGAAATTCTCATTCTGATGGGCGCCTTCCTGGTGCGTCCCTGGTGGGGCGCCGTCGGCATGGTCGGTGTCCTGCTGGCAGCCTGCTACACGCTGCGCATGGTGCAGGGGGTACTGTGGGGAGCTTGCAAGGGGGGGGAGCAACCCGCGGATCTTCGCCACGGTGAAGCGGCGCTGCTTATCCCGCTTGCGATCCTGGTACTGTGGACAGGACTTTATCCGGCGCCGTTCATGAAACTGCTGGACAATCCGGTACGGCAGATTGTGCTGCAACTCACGTCCACGGGAGGACTGCCATGATCGGCAACATCCTGGGATTGATGCCGATGCTGGTACTGTTCCTCGGTTCCGTAGCGGCTCTGTTCCTTCCGGCGCGGCGCTCCCTGGTCTTCGGTGCCTGCTGTGCCTTGCTGGCCGCGGCCACGGCCTGTTGGCCGGAACCGCCCGGCGCTGCCGAGACGCCGTTGATCGCAACTCACCTGTTCGCCAGGGGATGCACCATTCTGTGGTCACTGTTCGGAGCTTCCGCCTGCCTGCTGGCCGGGCGTTACCGCCGCGGCAGTCGCCTGCCGGGTCCCGAATTCGCCGCGTTAACGCTGTTTACCGTTCTCGGCATGGCAATTCTTTCAGCCGCGACATCCTTGGTCAGCCTGTTTCTCGGGCTGGAAACCATGACCCTGGGATTCTATATCCTGATTGCTTTCGACCGGCAAAATCCAACCGGTGCCGAGGCCGGTCTCAAATATCTTCTCCCCGGGCTCGTGGCGAGCGCGCTGCTTGCTTTTGGAACGGCTCTTGTTTTTACAGCGACAGGAACTTTTGCCCTGCCCGATGCCGTCACTTTGTCGATGGCCGGCGCTTCCATGCACGGCATTGCGCTTCTGGGGTGGACCTTGATTTTATGTGCCGTTGCTTTCAAAGCTTCTCTGGCGCCGTTTCATCTGTGGACCCCCGATGTGTACCAGGGGGCTCCGGCACCGGTAACCGCACTGCTTGCCAGCGGATCCAAGGGCGCGGTATTTGCGGTGCTGCTGTCATCCGCCCCGATAGCGCTGTTGTTGCCAATGCGGCCCCTGCTGACCGGGCTGGCAGCCTTGTCCATGATCGTCGGCAGCTTCGCCGCCCTGCCTCAGACCAACCTCAAGCGTATGCTGGCTTATTCATCCATAGTGCATATGGGCTACCTTGTCCTCGCCGTGCTTGTCGGAGGGGACTCCGGTCTCAAAACAGGGCTGTTTTATCTGATCTCGTACGCAGCCGCCACTCTGGCAGCCTTTGGCCTGCTCGCTTCTCTGTCCGAAGATGGGGAGGAGCCGCAGCAATACGCCGCGCTGGAAGGGCTTGCCCGCAGGTCCCCATGGCGCGCCGCCATACTTGGCGGCGCGCTGCTGTCGCTGGCCGGCTTCCCCCCCATGGCGGGCTTCATGGCCAAAATGGTGCTTTTCACCAGCAGCCTGAGCGCCGGCTTCAGGGAGCTTGTTATCCTGGCTTTGCTATCTTCGCTGGTTTCCTGTTATTATTACATGCGTCCGATACTGGCCATGTTCCGCCGCAGCCCGATACAAGGGTGTTTATTACCGCCCAGTCTGACCGAGGGCGTGGTGCTTGGCCTCTGGTCGATTATCATGCTGACAGGCGGTTTCTACCCGGAGCCGATTTTTCTCTGGATCGCATCTCTCGTGCCCTGACCCCCGACAGGAGTTGCCATGGACATCACCGAACGTATTGCCCAGTTCCTTGCCGCCGACGGTTTCGCCGTTGCGGGGGCTTCCACCAATCGTGAAAAATACGGCAACAAGGTGCTTCGCTGTTACATGCAGCACGGCAAGCACGTCGTGCCCGTCAATCCCCATGCCGTGCAGGTCGAAGGACTGCCCAGCGTAACAAGTGTTTCCGAACTGCCCGACGGCATTCAGAGCCTGTCCATCATCACGCCGCCGCAAATCACGGACAAGGTCGTCGAAGAGGCCATTGCCAAGGGCATCCGGAATATCTGGATGCAGCCTGGCGCACAAAGTCCCCAGTCAATACAACGCTGCGAGGACGCCGGGTTGAATCTCATTGCCGACGGCAGTTGCGTACTGGTGGTGATGGGCTATCACGAATCCTGATATCGGGCAAAACCGCGTTTTTATTCCACCAGACCAGCCGAATCGCTGCGCCAGGCGCAGGGTCCCGAAAAACCCTGCCAGCCCCCCTGGCGTTTTGCTCAAGCGTATACACAGCATCTGCTAACCTATTTTTTTTAAAGGTTTTTTGTTGCTTTTGCGTTATACCGCATGTTATATAACCGAAACCTGTTTCAGGTTGCAATTTAACAGAAAATGGATTTTGTTTTCCTCTCGGAAACGAGTTGCTCACACTTTAACCAAAGAAAATCAAAGTATTCAGAAATGCACGATAGTGAAGAGCGTCAACGTAGAAGACAAGTCGTCACCAACATCCGGGTTCCTAACTCTGTCTGGAAAAAGCGAGTATGTGATATGTTTGTCGATTTACTCATCATCCCTGAAGGTTTTTCAGGAAAGCTGGTGATCTCATTTAAAGACGGGGGCATCAGTTACATTGAAAAAACCCAGACATACAAATAACCCGCGCTAATTTCGACCTCTGTCTTCCAGTACAGACTCAACGAAACCCGCACTGAATGCCACTCTCGATGGTATTGGTGCGGGTTTTTTCTTTATTCGAAAAACAGCACATAAACACCTGTTTTTCTGTTTTTACAAGGACTTCCATCCTGAAATGGATGGTTAAAAAGGAGAGTTCCATGGCTATTGTCAAATGTGCGATTTGCGGCGAAGAAGTCGATAGCGAATTTTATGGCGTCAAGCAATGCTCTAATTGTGGATTATGGTTCTGTTATAAACACCTGGGGCAATATAAGTCCCAATGCATTGTATGTAAGGAATATGCGCTTAAAAACAAATACGGCAGATAGTCAGGACGAACCTTTCCATGGCAAATTTCACCAACTTCGATCACCCAAAAAAATAATTACAATCCATCAAGGAGCCTGTCTGATGAAACTATGCTTCCCGGTTGCCGAGGATCGCGGCATCAACAGTAAAATTTACGGGCATTTCAATTCCGCGCCTTTTTTCCTCATCGTGGATGCGGATAGCCTGGAAACCGAGACGGTGGCCAACATCGACTCTGACAATCCGGCAACCAGCTGCAACCCCTTCGCGGCCCTCAAAGGGCACCAAATTGACGGCCTGATTACCGCCGGCATGGGGGATTCCGCGCTGCAGGCCATGCATCTGTGCGGATTTCGGGCATACGAGGCCCAATCGGAAAACCTCCTTGAGAATATGGAGATGTTCAAACGCAAAGAGCTCCCGGAAAGCCTCGTGCAGGACAGCGCCGCCCAGGGAAGATGCTCCGATGGCGACGATACTGCCGACAGCGGGTCCGGATCCTGCGGCGATGCCCACGAGCATTAACCCGGGCAGGCTTTCCCGGGGTGTGTGTGGCATGCACCGTTTTGACTCTGCCAGAGGCGTCTGGCCCCTTCGGGCAGGCCCGACCGCTGGGGAATAGGACCTTCGCTATGCTCGGTTGAATGACAAATTTTCGGCAACACTGTTATTTATGGTTGTTTACGGTAATATATAGTTTTTTTTGTCCGGTGTGGTTATTTTTAGCTTGCCTGTTAACAGGTGCTTTGTTAAAAAGGCACTGCAGCCGGATCGCTGGTTCAAAAAAGAAACACTGTTTTTCTCTTAGCACCGGCACTGCGGTCCCAGAAAGGCCGGAATTTCATCGAGCGCAAGTCTGGAGAAGGCATATCGATCCTGTCTGGCGGAGACGATATGCTACATGGGAGCACCGGCGACATGAAACCTCCCTTTACGGCATTCAACGCCAGAGACGTGGGCAAAAGCCTCCAGGTGGAAATCATGCATATCCCTGAACTCTGTTATCAGGACCAGGTGCTGGAACAAAAAGCCCGCCTTCGGGCAGAGAAGAAACGGCTGGGCAACGGACCCAAAAACATCGCTGCGTGCAAAAAGGCCATTGCAAAATTTCTTGCAAGCACTGAATTGATTGCAACGGATTTTTCCGGCAAGTTGATTATCTCTTTCAAGGAAGGTGGCGTGAGCTACATCGAGAAGGTAGAACAGATCAAGTAACCGCCATCGACAAAACCAGAAACTACGCGCTTATTTCGTCCTCTGCTTTGGCAGACACACCGAAACCCGCATTGATTCCGAGTCGTCCCGGAAATTAATGCGGGTTTTTTATTCATCAAAACCTGGGGAAAAGAACATGGTACAGATCATTCCGGTTGAAGAGGCTGTAGGCAAGATTTTATCCCACGATATCACCCGTATTGTGCCAGGTGAGTTCAAGGGTCGTGCCTTCAAAAAGGGTCATATGATCACGGATGAGGATGTACCAAAGCTCAAACAGCTCGGCAAGGACCACATCTATGTACTCAACCTCTGTGAGGGGTTGGTACACGAAAACCTCGCTGCAGAGCGCATCGCCAAAGCGATTTGTGGTCCTTGCCTGAAGTTCGGAGAGCCGAATCAGGGGAAAATCGAGCTGACGTCGCAATTGAGCGGGTTGCTTAAAATCGATGTTTCACTGTTGCAAAAGCTCAATGAGATCCCGGACGTAACCATAGCGACCCTGCTGACCAATCAGCCGGTGTGCGTTGGAACAACGGTTGCCGGCACACGTATTATCCCGCTGTTTACCCGGGAAGAAAACCTGCTTCGATTGGAAGATGTCTGCCGACAGCACGCCCCCCTGATTACGGTCAAACCCTTCCTGCCTTTTCGCGTGGGCCTGATCACAACAGGAACCGAGGTATTTCACGGCCGCATCCCGGACGGTTTCGGGCCTATCGTTCGCAGCAAGTTTAAAGCGATGGGGAGCGAAATCTATCGGCAGGATATTGTTCCTGATGAAATTCCCATTATTGCGGAAGCCATTAGCAGACAAGTCTCCGAGGGTGCGCAACTGGTGGTTCTTACCGGGGGGATGTCGGTCGATCCGGATGACCTCACGCCTGCCTCCATACGCGCCACGGGCGCCTCTGTCATCTCCTACGGTGCTCCTACATATCCCGGTGCCATGTTCATGCTGGCGGAACTGAACGGGGTCCCGATCCTGGGCCTCCCGGGTTGCACCATGTACCACAAAGCCACCATCTTCGAGCTGGTAGTCACCCGCCTGCTGGCGGGCGAAAGAGTCACACGCTCCGACATTATCGCTTTGGGCCATGGAGGTCTTTGCGCTGGCTGCCAGAATTGCCACTACCCCAACTGCGGATTCGGAAAGAGCTGAGAGTTCGCAAAAACGGGAGCATTCGCTTCTAACCGGTTTTTGTTCGGGGTTCCCCGGGGCTTCCGGAAGGACACTAACTGAAAACGACAACAAGGAGGAAAACAGGAATGATCAAAAAGGTACTGAATGTCAACGGCATCGACCGTACCCTGATCGTCGATCAGGAAGCGTTGCTGTGCGACGTACTGCGCAAACAGTTGCAGCTGACCGGCACCAAGGTCGGGTGCGGAACCGGCGTGTGTGGCGCCTGCAACGTCATTGTTGACGGCAAACTGGTGCGTTCTTGCGTGACCAAGATGAAGCGGATTCCGAACCTCGCAAAAATCACCACCATCGAGGGTATCGGATCGCCCCTGAATCTGCATCCCATCCAGAAGGCTTTCATCTTTCATGGCGCCATCCAGTGCGGCTTCTGCACCCCCGGCTTCGTTGTGTCGACCAAGGTTCTGCTCGACCAGAATCCCAACCCGACCCGCGAACAAGTCCGCGACTGGTTCCAGAAGCATCGCAACGCCTGCCGCTGCACCGGCTACATCATGATCGTCAACGCAGTCATGGATGCGGCCAAGGTGCTGCGCGGAGAAATGCCCGTGTCCGCCATCGAGTACAAAACTCCCGCCGATGGCAAGGTCTATGGCACCTGCATGCCGCGGCCGACATCGGTGGCCAAGGCCTGCGGCCTGTGGGACTTCGGCGAGGACATGCGCCAGCAGCTGCCTGAGAACACCCTGGAATGCGCCCTGGTACAGCCGGAAGTTTCCCATGCCATCATTAAGGGCATCGATACCTCCGAGGCCGAAAAAATGCCCGGCGTAGTCAAAGTCGTCACCCACAAGGACGTCAAGGGCAAGAACCGCATTACCGGCCTGATCACCTTCCCCACCAACAAAGGCGACGGCTGGGATCGTCCGATTCTGAACGATGAAAAAATCTTCCAGTATGGTGACGTTGTTGCCATCGTCTGCGCCGATACGCGGGAGAACGCCAAAGCGGCGGCGGCCAAGGTCAAGGTTGATCTGGAAGTGCTGCCCTCCTATATGAACGCCATCGCGGCCAAGGCCGAGGACGCTATCGAGATTCACCCCGGCACTCCCAACGTATATTATGACTGCATCATCAAAAAAGGCGAAGAAACCAAGCCGATCTTTGAAAAAGCCGCCCACGTGGCCGAGGGCTATTACTACCTGCAGCGCCAGCCGCATATGCCCATCGAGCCCGACGTCGGCTTCGCCTACATCGACGACGACAAGCGAGTGATTGTGCATTCCAAGTCCATCGGCATCCATTTGCACCACGCAATGATCTGCCCGGGGCTGGGCCTCGAGCCCGAACAACTGGTGCTCATCCAGAACCCCACCGGCGCCACCTTCGGCTACAAATTCAGCCCGACCATGGAAGCCTTGGTCGCCGTGGCCACCATGGCTACCGGCCGCCCCTGCTTCCTCGGTTACGACTGGGCCCAGCAGCAGTTCTACACCGGCAAGCGTTCGCCGGCATTCCTGA
This sequence comes from Syntrophotalea sp., assembly GCF_050253115.1. NCBI lineage: Bacteria > Pseudomonadati > Thermodesulfobacteriota > Desulfuromonadia > Desulfuromonadales > Syntrophotaleaceae > Syntrophotalea > Syntrophotalea sp. The sequence continues at coordinate 28,512 of NZ_JBFWJQ010000003.1, read as the reverse complement.
ATGTACGCCTTGCCGCTGACGAGGAAGGCAATTTCCTGGGCTTGGAAAGCGACTGGGATCTGGACCATGGCCCCTATTCCGAATTCGGCGACCTGGTAACCGTGCGACAGGCCCAGTTCTGCGGCGCCGGTTATGACATCAGAAATATCCGCGGCCACGGCCGCACCGTCTGCACCAACCACGGCTGGGGCTCGGCCTTCCGCGCTTACGGTTCCCCCCAGGCGTTCATGGCTTCCGAGTCGCTGGTCGACGAACTGGCCAAGCAGATGGGCGTGGACCCCTTCGAATTGCGCTACAAAAACCTGTATCGCGAAGGCGCCACCACGCCGACCGGCCAGGAACCCGAAGTGCTGTGCTTCCCGGAGATGTTCGACATCCTGCGGCCCAAGTACAAGGCAGCCGTGGAACGTGCCAAGCGTGAATCCACCGACACCAAGAAACGTGGCGTCGGCATCTCCCTCGGTATCTATGGCTGCGGTCTCGACGGACCGGATACCTCCGGTGCCTGGGCGCAACTGGAAAAAGACGGCAGCGTAACCATCGGCAATGCCTGGGAATGCCACGGTCAGGGCGCGGACATGGGTACAGTGGCCTTCGCGCATCATACCCTGCGTCCCCTCGGCCTGTCGGCCGATCAGATTAATCTGTGCATGAACGATACCAGCCTGACCCCCAACAGCGGCCCGTCCGGCGGCAGCCGCCAGAACGTGGTTACCGGCAACGCCATCCACTCGGCCTGTACCAACCTGCTGAACGCCATGCGCAAGAGCGACGGCAGCTTCCGCACCTACGACGAAATGGTCGCGGATGGCAAGGAGCTCAAATACGAAGGCACCTGGACAACGCCCTGCACGCACATGGACCTCGATACCCAGCAGGGCAAGCCTTTCTGCATCTACATGTACGCGCTGTTTATGGCCGAGGTCGAAGTGGACGTTACCACCGGCAAGGTTGACGTGCTCAAGATGACCTATGTCGGCGACAACGGCACCATTACCAACCGTCTGGTGGTTGACGGGCAGGTCTATGGTGGCCTTGCCCAGGGTATCGGCCTGGCCCTGACCGAAGATTTCGAGTTTATCAAGAAGCACTCGAATATGGTCGGAGCCGGCTTCCCCTACATCAAGGATATCACCGACGATATGGAGCTGATCTATATCGAAACACCGCGCAAGGACGGAGCCTTCGGCCAGGCCGGCGTCGGAGAAGGTCCGCTCACCTCGCCGCACGTGTCGATCGTCAATGCCATCGACAACGCCTGTGGGGTGCGTATCCGCCATCTCCCCGTGTATCCTGAAAAAGTGCTGGCCGCCCTCAAGTCGGAGAAAAAATCCTTCGATGTCGAGGACGCATTTGCCGGCGGATTCTTCACCGAGTAACACCTGCCACGGCGGGCCCGGCTTGAGCCGGGCCCGCATGGGTTGCGATGACTTTGCGGCAAACATGAAAAGTTTAGTATTCGATGGGGGGGATGTCCCATGGAGCCCCTCCATCGTCTTTTCTTTGATCCTGACAGTTTAACCTCTAGGTTTGGTCGACCGCCAAACCCCGCGAGAGCGACGGATGGAAAAACAAGAACTTACAGCCTGGGAACAGAGATGCATTCAGGACGAGGCGCCAGCTTGTACCAGTGCCTGTCCTATCCACGTCGATGTACGGCAGTTTGTTCAGCAGATAGGGCAGGAAAACTGGAAGGGCGCCCTGGACACCCTGGCCCGCACCATGCCCTTTCCGCGGATTCTGGCGCACATATGCGATCACCCCTGTGAAGAGCACTGCAAGCGTCGCCAGGCCGGCGGCGCCATTGCCATTGGCGCTCTGGAACGGGCCTGCATCCAACATGCGCAAAACTGGCGACCCAAAGCCGTCATGGCGCAGAAACGCGCACATGTCGCCGTGGTTGGCAGTTCGCTCAGCAGCCTGACCGCAGCCTGGGATCTGCTCACAAAAGGCTATGCCGTCACCATAATCGAGCCGCAACAGCGCCTTGGCGGACGCCTGTGGGAGTTGCCGGAGGAACTGCTTCCCCGGGCTATCCTTGACCAGGACCTGCAGGCTCTGAACGCCCTGAGAGCAACGGTGGAACTGGCTGCGAAATGCGACGGCGAACGATGTCTGGAGCGACTGCAGGCTGAATTTGACGCCGTGTATATCGGCTTCGACCACGATCTGGGCAAGGCCTTTCCCGAGCTGCGCGATGATTCGGGCCGTTTTATTTCAAACCTGCCCCTGATGACCACGGTGTGTCAGAATGTTTTTGCCGGCGGCATCGCGCCCGATGGGGAAGCCTGCTCCAACATCATGCAGGTACTTGACGGTCGCCGCGGCGCGACTTCCATAGACCGCTACCTGGCAAAAGTCGCTCTTACCTATGGCCGAGATGGTGAAGGGCCCCATGATACGCGTTTGTTCACCAACCTGACGGGCATCGAAGCACAAGCGCCGCTATTGTCATCCGACGAAACCGAACCTGCCACCGACGACGATGCCGTAAAAGAGGCGCGGCGCTGCATACAGTGCGAGTGTCTTGAATGCGTAAAGGTCTGCGATTATCTGCGCCAGGCCAAAAGTTATCCCAAAAAATACGCCCGCCAGATCTACAACAACGAGCGGGTGATTTTTGGCAGTGCCCATACCAAAAACCAGTTTGTAAATTCCTGCAGTCTTTGTGGGCTGTGCGCGGCTGTCTGTCCGACCAACTTTTCCATGGGCGAGTTGTCCCTGCAAGCGCGTCGCACCATGGTGGAGCAGAACTCCATGCCGGCCTCGTTTCACGAGTTCGCCCTGCAGGACATGGCCTTCAGCAACAGCGACAAATTCGCCCTGTGCCGCCATCAACCACGGCACAACAGCAGCAGATACCTGTACTTTCCCAGTTGTCAGCTGTGCTCCACCTGTCCTGGTGAAGTGCTGGACTCCTATGCATACCTGTGCGATCACCTGACCGGTGGCGTCGGTATCTGGCTGGGCTGCTGCGGTGCGCCGGCGCTGTGGGCCGGCCAGGAAGAGCTTTTCAAACAAGCCCTGACGGCCATGCGGGACCAGTGGTGCGAAATGGGCCTGCCCAAAATTATTGTCGCCTGCAGCAGTTGTCAACAGCTTCTGGAAAAACATTTACCCGACATCGAAACCATTTCATTATGGTCCCTGGTCGATACCGACACGTTGGCATCACGCGGCCAGACAACTAACCACACCGCCACGCCTCGAACACTGGCAATCGTCGATCCCTGCAGCAGCCGTCACAACCATGCCGGCCAGCAGACAGTCAGGAAACTGGTGCGGGATCTGGGCTTCCGCATCGAGGAGTTGCCATTGCACGGGGAAGAAGCAGAATGTTGCGGTTATGGCGGGTTGATGTTCAACACCAACCCGCGACTGGCAAGGGAGATCGTGAACCGTCGCGCCCAGGACAGCCCGTGCGACTACCTGGCCTATTGCGGCATGTGCCGGGACAACTTCGCCGCGACCGGCAAACGTACGGCGCACCTCATCGAGCTGCTTTTTTCCGGTCCGGGAAAAGGCGATCCGGCGGCACGCGGCTGGATTTCCTGGTCAGAGCGACGGGCCAATCGCAGCAAGATAAAAACACACCTCCTCCAGACCCGGTGGAACGAAAACGCTACCCGGACGGATTCGGAAAACAAAATGATCCTGCACATGTCACCCGAGATCCAAAGGCGCATTGATGAGCGCCGCATACTGGAAGATGACATCCAGCGCGTTATCGCCCATGCCGAGAAAACAGGTCAGCGTCTGATCGACAAGCGCAACGGGAACTTCCGGGCCTGCCAGGCACTGGAAAATGTTACCTTCTGGGTGGAGTACGCTCCCGAAGATCAGGGCTTCACGGTCTACAATGCCTACAGTCATCGGATGAAAATCAAGGGAGTCAAGCATGATACCGCCTGAAGAAGCAGAAGCCTGGATCTGCGCCAAATGCGGAGCGCCACTGAAAATTCTCAAGGTGGAGTTCAGTTACATGAAGGGAAATTTCACCGTTGACCTGCCGGCCTGTGCCGGATGCGGAATGGTTCTGGTCACGGAAGATCTTGCTCTCGGGAAAATGGCCGAGGTGGAACGCATTCTTGAGGACAAATAGCGTCGACCCGTGTTGCATGGCAGAACCGCCGCGGCTCTACGAATCGGCTCTTGTGCGCCAGGCCACCGGAAATACGATTCGTCCCGGAGGCCTGACCCTCTTGCAGCGCGCCATGGAACTCTGCGCCATGGCCAGCGGGGCGCGGGTGCTGGACGTCGGCTGCGGTACGGGCGCCAGCACAACATACCTGAGACATCGATATCAGTTGCGAGCGGCAGGGGTGGATCTTTCCGCCAAACTCCTCTTGGAAGGATCAGTGACAGTTCCGGGTCTGCCACTGATCCGGGGGAGAGCGGAATACCTCCCCTGCCGAAACGCATGTCTCGACGGACTGGTATGTGAGTGCGTTCTATCCCTGCTACCCGACAGCCATGCGACCCTGTGCGAATTCAACCGGGTTCTGAAACCTGGCGCCAGGCTGATTGTCAGCGATCTATACCGGCGCGCGCCGGATGAAAACGGGCAGGCTGAGGTATCCGTACCCTGCTGCGTCGCAAGCGCCCGAAGCCATTCGTTCATTCGGAAGCAGGTGCTTTCGGCAGGTTTCGAGTTGCAGCTTTGGGAAGACCACTCTTATCTGCTTGGCAATCTGGCGGCTCGACTGATACTGGATCATGGTTCCCTGCAAGCGTTTTGGGTAAAGGTTTTCGGCGAGACGGCGGGCCAGGAGATAGCGCACGCCGTGGCGGCCTCCCGCCCTGGATATTTTCTGATGATTGCGCAAAAACGGATTTGAAGGAGACGGGATGATGCTTGAAAATACAATGCGTATGTTTGAACTGGCCGAAAAAGGTTATTACTGCAGCCAGATACTGTTGTCTCTTGCCCTGGACAGCTGTGGGCGAACCAATCCCGACCTGATCAGAACCATGGCCGGGCTTGCGCACGGTGCGGGTTTCGGTGCCGGCACCTGCGGCGCTCTGACTGGCGGCTGTTGTCTGCTCGCTTTCTATTCCGCCAAGGGCAGCGATACGGAAGAAGAGACCGAGCTTTTCATGGGCATGCGCCAGCAACTGACCGAATGGTTCATTGAATCCGTCGGCGAGCAGTATGGTGGCGTCGACTGTGAAACCATCGTCGGAGACGGCGCGGACAAACAGATTCGCTGCGGACAGATTGTCGGGGCGGTTTATGCCAAGGCACGGGATATCCTGACCCGTAACGGTTTTGACATGTCGATTTGCAAACAGGACTGACACCATTATGTCGATGCCACTGGAAACCGCCAGCCTGTGCCCTTACTGCCTGCGCCGGGTACCCGCCCGCCGGATTTTTAGCGGAAATGACGTGCAGCTGGTAAAAGAGTGCCCCGAGCACGGCCGGACAAGTACCGTTATCTGGCGCGGAACGCCGTCCATGCCGACCTGGCGACGCCCCAAAACACCCTCCCGGCCGCCGGTCTGTTTTACAGAAAGCAAACACGGTTGCCCCTTCGACTGCGGACTTTGTCCCGACCATGGCCAGCACAGTTGCTCCGCCCTTCTGGAAATAACCCAGCGCTGCAACCTGCACTGCCCGGTCTGCTTTGCCGACAGTGGTGACACCGGGACTGCTGATCCGGATCTTGAAACAATCGAATCATGGTACCGTTCAGTGCGGCATGCCTGCGGTGATCACATTGCCGTTCAGCTCTCCGGGGGGGAACCGACCGTGCGTCAGGATCTGCCGGAAATCATCGCCGCGGGGCGTCGCCATGGCTTCAGCTTCCTTCAACTCAATACTAACGGCCTGCGGGTGGCAAAAGACCCGAATTATGCACGGCAACTCAAGGAAGCAGGGCTCGCCACCATGTTTCTGCAATTCGACGGCACCGATGATACCATCTATCGGAAACTGCGAGGCCGCGATCTGCTGGAAATAAAGTTGCGTGCCATTGATCATGCCGTGGCCGCGCGGTTGGGTGTGGTGCTGGTGCCGACCATCGTGCCCCGGGTCAACACGCAAAACATTGGCGACATCCTTCGTTTTGGCCTGGAGCGCAGTCCGGGAGTGCGCGGCGTGCATTTTCAGCCAATCAGCTATTTCGGCCGGTTCCCCTACCCCCCCGCGGATGAAGACCGCATTACGCTGCCGGAAATTCTGCAGGCCATTGAGCGCCAGTCAGGCGGCGACATGCGCGTCGATCATTTTGCCCCGCCCGGCTGTGAGCATTCCCTGTGTTCTTTTCACGGCAACTTCGTGTCATTGCCGGACGGCCGACTGCACGCGCTTACAGACCCATCTTCAAGCTGCTGCTGCAAGCCAATCGTGGCGGCAGAAGGTGCCAGGAAATCAACGGCTTTTCTTACCCGACAGTGGGCCGCGCCCGAATCCGCCACAGAGCAGAAGAAAAAAACCGGAACAGAAGCCTGCGGTTGCGAGCCGGCAGCATCCGACCTGGACGATTTTCTGCAAAGGGTCAAAACCCATACCTTCGCCGTTTCGGCAATGGCTTTTCAGGACGCCTGGAACGTTGACCTGGAGCGCACCCGCAATTGCTGTATTCATGTGGTCGCGCCCGATGGTCGCCTCGTCCCTTTCTGCCTGTATAACCTGACTTCAGCCGAGGGCAAAACTCTTTATCGTGGTCACAATCGTGCAGATGTCGCCCATTGAAAACTGGACCGCCCGACAGATTGGCCTGCCAGGCGGAGAAAATCTGTCCCTGCAGGCGCTGCGCGCTTATCAGCTTGACCGCCTGAATGCAACCCTTGCGCACGCTGTCGTTAACAGCCCGTTTTATGGGCACCGGCTGCAAAGCTGTGGACCTTTGCGAAAGCTGGAAGAACTGAACCGGCTGCCCTTCACGACAGCGGCGCACCTTTCCGGGCAGGGCCTGCAGATGCTGGCCGTCTCTCAAAGCAAAATCGATCGCATTGTAACTTTGCGCAGTTCCGGAACCACCGGGCAAGCCAAGCGGCTTTACTTCACACGCGCGGATCTGCGGCGGACCCAGGATTTTTTCCGTTGTGGCATGTCCCAGGTACTGCAACCCGGCAGCCGGGTGCTGGTCCTGCTGCCCGGCGACCTGCCGGACAGCCAGGGACGCCTGCTGGCGGAGGCCCTTGAAACCGTCGATGTGGAATGCGAGATTTATGGCCTGCTGAACAAGCCAGGCCACGCCGCCTCATTGCTGGTCAAAGAACCCTTCGACTGCGTAGTGGGCATACCGACGCAAGTGCTGGCGTTGGTAAGGCACCCCATGGCGGCCGACGTACCGCGCGGTCGCATCGGCGGCGTTTTTCTGACCTCGGACTATGTCCCCTCGGCGCTGGTGCAGGATATCCGTCGCATCTGGGGGTGCCCGGCCTTCAACCATTACGGCATGACCGAACTTGGTTTGACGGGGGGCGTGGAATGCCAGGCATTGAGCGGCTATCACCTGCGCGAAACCGACTTTTATTTCGAGGTGATCGATCCCGACTCCGGTAAGGGATTGCCCGCCGGTGAAACTGGCGAGGTCGTGGTCACCAGTCTGCAGCGCACCGGCATGCCTCTGATCCGCTACCGTACCGGGGACCTCGCCCGCTTTATTGACACCCCCTGCCCCTGTGGGAGCAGCCTGCCGCGCCTGAGCAAACTTCAGGGACGCCTTGCTGGGCAGATCGATATCGGCGGCCCCCTGAAACTCTCCATGTCAGACCTGGATGAAGCATTGTTCACCATTTCCGGTCTGCTCAACTACCGCGTCAGGCTGTATACCCCGGCGTCCGGCAAAAAGGCCTTGCAGCTGACCCTGGAAACCCTGCCCGGCAGGGAAGGCCAAACCCGCGACACCATCAACCGACGCCTGCCAGCCATCCCTGCACTGCACGAGGCGGCTGCCACCGGAGCCCTTGTTCTGCTCCCCGCACAGCTGGCCGAAGCACCCTTTTCCGCGTCGGCGAGGACTAAACGTATGATTGAAATATCAGAAAAGGAGCATCCCTGCCTTGAAACAGCTCATCACTGAAATTTGTAAATACCTCGGCGCCGGAGAATCTCTGGCCGTGGCGACCATCCTTACACGCAGTGGCTCGGCACCGCGCACGGCCGGAACCAAAATGATCATTCGCGCCAATGGCGATATCTCAGGGACGATCGGCGGCGGGCTCGTGGAAGCGCGAACCCAGGAAGCGGCCCGGGAAATTTTTACCACGCGCCAATCCCGAACATACGCTTTTGATATGACCGGAGCCGCGGCCGATACCATGGATATGATCTGTGGCGGCGTTGTCGAAATTCTGCTGGAATACGTGGATGCCACCGATGAAACGCGAACCGTTTTCGAGGCTTGGCTTGCCGCGCTGCAGACCGGCAGGGATTGCCTGCTGATCACACCTTTGCCGGCGGAAAAACAGGCACCGACGTTGAAACGCTGCCTGCTGTACGCGGACGCCTCCTGTTTCGGACCGACCCTTCTGCCTCAGCAGCTCCGCCAGAATTTACTGACGGCCGCCGATGGCAGTCGTTACCCGATGCTGATCGACGTAATGGGTTCCCTCTTCTTTGTCGAACCCAGCCATGCTCCCACAACGCTTTATCTGTTCGGGGCGGGGCATGTCTCCCGGCCCACGGCGGCATTGGCGTCAATGGTCGGATTTCGCACAGTGGTTCTCGACGATCGCGCTGAATTTGCCAACCGGCAACGGTTTCCCGAGGCACAGGAAATCTTGGTGGTTCCCTCCTTTGACGACTGCATGACACCGCTGGGTATCGATCGCCACAGTTTCCTGGTAATCCTCAGCCGCGGCCATCTGCACGATCAGAACCTGTTGCGCCAGGCGGTACAGACTTCGGCCGGATATATCGGTATGATCGGCAGTCTGGGCAAACGCGACAAAATCTACCAGAACCTGCAGGCCGAAGGCATCCCCAAACAAACCCTGGACAACGTCTTCTCGCCCGTAGGTATCGCCATCAATGCCGAAACGCCGCAAGAAATCGCCGTCAGCATTGTTGCGGAACTGATCAAGGTCCGTGCCACCCTGGGGCAGGGTCATGAATGAATCGTTTGCCGCCATCATTCTGGCTGCCGGCTTTTCATCCCGCATGGGGGCTTTCAAGCCCCTTTTGCGATTGGGCGCGGAAACCGCCCTGGAAAAATCGATAAAGCTGTTCCGCCGAACCGGCATCGCGCATCTGCAGGTGGTTGTCGGACACCAGTCCGAGGCGCTGATACCCCTAATCGAGGATTTGAACGTCTGCTGCACCATCAACCCCCGCTACCAGGAGGGCATGTTCACTTCGGCGCAATGCGCCATGGCCCGCTTGCCGGAGGGGATAGATGCTTTCTTTATGCAACCGGTGGACATACCGCTGACCAGAAACCGGACTCTGGATGCCCTGATTCAGGCCCGCCAGGCAACCGGCAAGGGGATCATTCATCCGGTATTTTGGGGCAAACGCGGACACCCGCCCCTGATCAGCACCACATATCGGGACCTGATTCTGCAAAGCGACGGAGAAGGCGGACTCAAGGCTCTGCTGCTGCCATTTGCCGATGATATCCTCGAAATCGAGGTCCCGGATGAACATTGTACCCTGGATATGGACACCCCTGCGGATTACGCTTATCTGCTCTATCGCCAGGAACACTTTGCCGTGCCTTCCCATCGGGAATGCGAACATCTTCTGACGCATCATTTTTCGGTATCCGAGAAGGTTGCGGCACACAGTCGCCAGGTTGCTCGGGTGGCCCTGACCCTGACGTCGCACCTGAACCAGGCGGGCATCGTGATGGATCGCGAGCTTGTCCGGGCGGCAGCATTGCTGCACGATTGCTGTCGCAGCCAGACGGATCACGCCCGGACGGGGGCCAGGGCGCTGCGGGAACTCGGTTACGAAACCATCGCCGGGCCGGTCGCTTCACATATGGATATTGACGTTCCCCCGGAGGCAGTTCCCACTTTGCACGAAGTGCTGTTTTTGGCGGATAAGCTGGTGATGGGTTCTCGGTTGACCGACCTGAATGAGAGGTTTGCGGAAAAGCTGGAACGTTTCTCCGGCCAACCGGCCATTGTTGACGCGATAGAACGTCGCCGGCAGGCCGCCTGCCGGATCGGAAAAAAATGCGAGACGATTTTCAAGAGATCGCTGACCGAGGTACTCAGGCGCGATCATCTGGACGAACTGGAAGGGTAAAAGGTCGCAACCATGCCACATAACAGTGATAATTCCTGCACCCTCTACCTGGTGCGACACGGAGATTCACGTCAGGACGCTAACCGGCGCTATATCGGACAGTGCGATCCGCCCCTCAATCCGCAAGGACGCGCCCAGGCCAAATCTCTGCAACAGATGCTGGCGCATACCGACCTGAAGAGTGTGTATTGCAGCGATTTGCGCCGCTGTCGGGAAACCGCCCGCATTGTTGGCGGGCACCGGGGGCTGAGAATTCGTCCCGTGCCAGCCCTGCGCGAGATTGCCCTGGGTGACTGGGATGGTCTGACCGTGGCGGAAGTTTGCCATCGTTTTCCCGGTGAATATGAAAAACGCGGCAAGGACATGGTCAACTACAGACCCCCCTCGGGGGAAAGCTTTGCCGATCTTCAGGCGCGGGTGGTTCCGGCGTTCCTCGAAGTGATCCGCGAGGCGAGAGGTCCGGTTCTGCTGGTCGGCCATGCCGGCGTCAACCGTGTCATCCTGTGTCATGTCATGCGGCGTGCACTGGAGGAGTTATTCGAGATTCCACAAAACTATGCACGCCTGAACATCATCGAACGCCGCGACGACACATTAAATGTGAAAGCCATGGATATTGCCCCGCGAAGCACGGCCTGGGAGGCGCTGGAAATTTCGCCGGTCCGAAGCGCGCAAACCTCACCCTTTGCAGCGGAGCAGGTACGCAAATATGGCACGGGACAATCGACCGTGAAGCCGTTATCGAAACCGGCTGTTTCTTCATAAACCTGAAGGTCTGCCTGCAAGACATGTCTCCATTGCTGCTTAAAATACAGGCAAATATTGCATCGATACGCTTATCGCAGAAACGGCTCCTGAAGGGTGCGAAAAACCGGATATCGCGCTGCACGCCTTCCAGGCCGGATCTGACAATTCCAAATTCCGATCAGCGCAGCCTGCACAGCGACCGGCACAAATCTTGCCCATATAATAAAAACCGCCTTGATGCCGAGGTGCTTATTTCCGGGGGGAAGCCGTTGCCGCCATGATCACACCCATTGTCCTTTCGCTCAAAGTCGCCCTGATCGCCGCCGGCGTCGATGCCGTACTCGGCACCCTTCTGGCCCGCACCATGGCCCGCAGGGATTTTTCCGGCAAAAATCTGATTGAATCGTGCATCATGCTGCCGATGGTTCTTCCTCCTACCGTGCTCGGCTATGGACTGCTCATGCTTCTGGGCAAACGTGGACCGCTTGGAAGATTATTGCAGGAAATCCTGGGAGTGCAGATCGTGTTTACCTGGTGGGCGGCCATCATCGCCGCCGCCGTTGTATCCTTTCCCCTTATGTATCAGAGCGCCAAAGCCGCATTCTGCAGCGTCGACGTATCCCTGGAACAAGCTGCCAGAACCCTCGGCAGCGGTGAAGCCAGGGTTTTCATGCGTATCACTTTGCCCCTGGCCTACCCCGGCCTGCTGGCCGGCGTGGTACTGTCACTGGCCCGGGCCCTCGGCGAATTCGGTGCCACTTTGATGATCGCCGGTAACATCCCCGGTAAAACCCAGACGATCCCCCTGGCGATCTACTTTGCCGTCGAGACTGGCGACAACCTGCTGGCAAGAAACCTGGTTCTGGTCATCACGGCCATGGCGGTCGGAGCCCTTTTCTGGCTTAACAGCTGGTCGAGGAAAAAACTTCAGACCCTGCAAAAAGGAGGCGATGCGCGTGCTTAAGGCTGCCATTTTCAAAAAACTTCCGAATTTTGCCGTCGAAGCCGAACTGGCCATCGACCAGGGAATTCTGGTACTGTTCGGCCCCTCGGGCTCTGGCAAAACCACGATTCTGAACTGTCTTGCCGGTCTGCAAAAACCGACATCGGGACAGATCTCCCTCGGTGACAGGCTGTTTTTCGACTCGGCCCGCAACGTGAATATTCCAGCCCGGCTACGACGCATCGGTTATGTCTTCCAGGACTATGCGCTGTTTCCGCACATGACGGTCAAAAACAATACGCTTTATGGAATGCCGTCCAGTGCCATGCTTGCCAAAAAAAATGCCGGCAACGCCAATGCCCTGGCGGAAATACTCGCCATGTTGCGCATTTCCCATCTGCGGGACCGCTACCCGGCACAACTGTCGGGGGGAGAAAAGCAGCGCGTGGCACTGGCACGCGCCCTGATGATGGAGCCGGACCTGTTGCTGCTGGACGAACCCCTCTCGGCGCTTGATGCCGATACCCGATGCGCCCTGCAGCAGGAACTGAAAAAAATCCAGCGCATCCGGAACATTCCTTTTGTGCTGGTTACCCATAGCAAAAAGGAGCTGGATGCCCTTGCCGACACGGTGGTCTTCCTGAACAATGGAAAGGTCGCCACCCCGGCCGCCCAAAAAATCCCCCTGGGCTGGGCCACGGGTCAATGGGCCTGAGTCCCGGGTGTTTCGGCGTCCCGACAAAATGACGCCGGTTTTTCGCCGCTATCCATCCGGAAACTCCGGATGGATACAGCGTAGTTTTCATATGGGAAACGAGCAATTTTTCGTTGTGGAAAGGAAATCAAGGGGTTGCGCGGAGGCGTACATCGGTACGCCGCACAAGCAAGCCTGCCGATTGACGCCGCCACAGCGGAAAAGGGCTGTTTCCGGATGGAAACCAGCTATCTCCAACAGATCGTCATTGATCGTCACCTGATATCGGAAAGGAACCGCAGAATGAGTCTTTTGCAACAAGCGCAGACCAAATTGACAAGCCTGTGCGATGCCGCGCGACTGGAACGCGACAGCACCGTAACCGTTCGGGTACTGACCCCCGACGAGGCCATTGGCGCCAAGGCCGATCCGAATTTTGTCATTAAAAAGGGCAAAGAGCGGGTCATTGAAGCCTGCTGGAATGAATCTCGCGGGCAAGCCTTTACGGATCGCCCCTGCGACTGGCAAGGCAGCCTCGACGAATTACTGGCCATGGATCTGCACCAGGTCGATCGCAGGGCGGTATTCACCGCCGGCCTGAACGCCGTGCTGTGCGGATTGAACCAGGCGGAGGGCACCATCCACTGCAAGGATGAGGAACCGGCTCGCTGCGGAGAGGAATTTACCCGACGGCTGTATGCGCGTTTTGGCGTCAAGCGTTTCGGCATGATCGGATTGCAACCGGCCATCCTGGACGCCATGGTGGAGGGCTTCGGCGCCGTCAGGATGCGGGTGGTGGATCTGAACGAGGACAACATCAACAAAAAGATTTGTGATGTCATGGTCTGGGATGGGGAAAAAGATCTGGAAAAATTGATCGAATTCTGTGACGTGGGTGTCGCCACCGGTTCCACCGTCGTGAACGGCAGCATCAACGATCTGATAGAAAAGTTTCAGGAAGCCAGCAAGCCACTGGTTTTCTTCGGCAACACCATCGCCGGGGTGGCTTCACTTATGAACCTGGACCGCATTTGCCCTTTCGCCCACTAACATAAAAAGCCTGTGTGAACCTGGACGACGCAAACCGATGATAAATGACGATCAACTGCTGGCCCTGTTCAATTCCCCGGCCAGGGTGCTGAAAGCGGAGCAGATATTGCGCAAGTCCGCGCTGTCCTGTCGGCTGGTTCCGGCACCGCGCGAGGTGGCCGAAGGCTGCGCGCTGGCATTGCGGTTTGCGATGTCCGACAAGAATTTGGTCCTGTCGGAGCTTGCCCGGCAGGAACTGCCCCCGCAGCGCATCTATCGAAAGGAAAAAGGGCTTTTTCAGAAGGTTTTCCCCTTGCAGGAAACCTGAGAGTACCATCTTGTTGATATTGTCCGGAGACAAACGTGGCCATTTATCTCGATAACGCCGCAACCAGCTTTCCCAAGCCTGACAGTGTTTACCGCGCCGTCGATGCAACCTTTCGGAATCTCGGAGTCAGCCCGGGCCGCGGCAGTTACCAGCTTTCGCTGGATGCGGGGCGGCTGGTGCTGGAAACCCGGGAGACCGTCGCCCGGTTTTTCGGCATCGCCGATCCCCTGCGCGTGGTATTTTGCGCCAACGCCACGGAAGCCATCAATATCGGCCTGTTTGGCACGCTGCGACCCGGAGACCGGGTTATCACCTCAACCATGGAACACAATGCGGTGAGTCGCCCCCTGCACGCCCTTGCTTCCCACGGGATCGAGGTTGTGCGGGTGACGGCCGATGCGAAGGGACGCATAGAGCCGGGCGCCATCCGCGAGGCGGCGCGCCGTGGCACAGGACCAACCCGCATGGTCGTGATGAGCCACTGTTCCAACGTCACCGGCACCGTACAGCCCGTCGAGGAAATCGGCACCTGGTGCCGTCGCGAGGGGATACTGTTCATGGTCGATGCGGCACAGAGCGCGGGAATACTGCCTGTCGATGTCCAGGAAATGGGCATCGACCTGCTGGCTGTTCCGGGGCATAAGGGCCTTTTAGGGCCGCCCGGCACCGCCATCCTCTACGTAGCGCCGCAGCTTGCGCCACAGCCGCTGATTTTCGGCGGCACCGGAGGGAACTCCATGTCTCGGCACATGCCGGACGAACTGCCCGAACGTCTGGAGAGCGGTACCATCAATACGCCGGGACTGGCCGGCCTGCATGCCGGCATCACGTTCGTCACACAAACCGGTCCGGATCGAATTCTGCGGCATAAAACGGCCTTGCTGGAGCGGCTGTGCTATGGGTTGCGTTCCCTGCCCGGTTGCTGTCTTTACGGTACCGGCTCCGCCGCCCAGGCGGGCGGCGTGCTGTCCTTCAATATCACCGGTCGCGACCCGGCCGAAATCGGTTTTTTTCTGGACGAACAATACGCTATCTGCGTGCGTACCGGCCTGCATTGCGCACCGGATGCTCACCGCAGCATCGGCACGCTGCCCAGTGGCACGATCCGTGTCAGCCCGGGACTGTTCAATACAGAAAGCGATATCGATGCGCTGCTGGCTGCTTTGGAGAATATCGTCCGCAAACGTGAAGGCCTCGGTTTGTAAGGGCCTGCTACCGGGCCAAGCCGGCAATGCCCGAGCATGCCGACTGGTCGATCAAATTTTAAAGGAGAGGTTTGATGCGCTGCGCAATCGTGCGATGGATGCTTGCCTTTTTCATCATGGCCACAGCCCTGATCCCCACACCGGGCTTTGCCCGGGAAGACAAACCGACCGTTCTTCACATATCGGCCGGAGTCGGCCTGAAGGATGCTCTTTTCGACATTCAAAAAGCCTATGCGCGAAAACAACCGGGCGTTGTCCTGGAACTCAATTTCGCCGCTTCCGGATTTTTGCGCAAGCAGATCGAACAGGGAGCCCCGGTCGATCTGTTCCTGGCACCGGGCATACAACATCTGCAGGCCCTTATCGATGCCGGGCACACCGACGCCAGGCATTCCTGCGCCCTGCTGGGCAATCGTCTGGTGCTTATTGTTTCCAAGGAAAAACGACACGTCATTAAAGGCTTCGCTGATCTTTCCAGGCATGCGCACAGCATCAGCATCGGTCTCCCGGAGATGGTGCCGGCCGGCAGTTACGCCCGGCAGGCCCTCGAACACCAGCAACTTTGGAAAAACCTGGAACCGCGGATGATCTATGGTAAAAGCGTCCGTCAGGTACTCGCTTATGTCGACTCGGGAAATGTGGATGCCGGTCTGGTATTTGCCTCGGATGCGCCATTGGCCAACAACGCCACGGTGGCAGCTCTGGCCCCCGAGTCCAGTCATCAGCCTATCGTGTTTGCCATGGCCGGAATGCTCGGCAGTCCCCGCAGCGCCGCACTGCAGGTATTCATGACCTTCCTGAAAGGAGGCGAAGCTGCTGCGATCTTTGCCCGTCACGGTTTTACCCCCCTGCAAGGCAAGCCATATCAAGCCGTGCTCGACAAGTAAAAACGGAACCGGGTCAGGGAAGGTCAGGGAAGGGGCTGACAATTTTCCAGCCCTTCTCCCGGAATTCCCACTCCAGCCGGATTTTCAGGTTTTTCAGGGTGTTGGATGGCAGACGGTAATAGTCAATACGCAACAGGCAAACGGCTCGCTGCTGCTCAGGGTCTTCAAACAGCACCTCTTCGGGGCGTATTTCCAGGATGCGTATATCCCCGCGCTGAGGAAATTTTTCCTGAAAATCATGCCGGTAGTCCTGCGCCATGAAACCCGCCGCACTATCATAATCCTGCCAGACCAGACGCTTGGCAAATTCCTGATAGTTTTCACCGAAACTGTCGGCTGGCCGTGGTTGCAGGACGGGGGCACAAGCGGCTATCCCAAAAAACAGCAGAAGAAGGTATACTGTTTTCATGCTCTCTCCTGTGTGCGGGCATGGCATATGACAACCCGGATATCAAGTGATCAAATTTGCCGCCATGAAAAAAATCGAAGTCTACACAAAAAACTATTGCCCCCACTGCCAGCGAGCCAAAGAGCTGCTGCGCCGCAAAGGGATCACCTTCATCGAATACGATGTCACCGACGACGCTCTCCTGGAGCAGGAAATGCGAGAACGCTCGGGACATGCGACGGTTCCGGAAATCTTCATCGAAGATGCCTGGGTAGGCGGCTGCGACAGCCTTCATGCCCTTGAGCAAAGCGGAACCCTGGACCGGATGCTCGAAGACTGATATCAGACCCGGATAGCCTCGATCAGGCTCAGAGCCATGTCGACCTTGCCAAACGGCGGCATGAGATAAAACCCGTCCACCCGGCCGCGACCCGCCTCGACAAGTTCCCGGGAAATGGCCAGGCCCCGGCGCACACCCTCTTCTCCGCTGGCGCCATGCATGCGCCGGCGAACCTCTTCCGGCAGCCGGATGCCAGGCACCTCGTTGTGCAAAAACTCCGCATTGCGCTCACTCACCAGGGGCAAAATCCCTACCAGCACGGGTATGTCGACATCCGCCATCCCATCGAGCATGGCATCAAGCACCGGGATCGAATAGATCGGTTGCGTCTGAACAAAACAGGCCCCGGCGGCGATTTTCTTCCCCAATCGGCGCAACTGGGCGTCCATGTCCGACACATTGGGGTTGAAAGCGGCACCGGCTTTGAATCGGGTCGGCTCCCCCAATTCCCCGCCCACCAAAGTGTGCCCGTTGTTAAGCGCCCTCACAAGCTCCAGCAAACCGATACTGTTCAGGTCAAAAACATTGCTGGCGCCGGATTCTCCACCGACGGCCACAGGGTCTCCGGTGACCGCCAGCACATTGCGCAGCCCAAGCAGATGCGCACCCATGAGTTCCGAGTGCAGACCGATCAGATTGCGATCCCGGCCGGTCACATGGATGATGGTTTCAATGCCGATTTCATCCTGAATCCGTTTGGCCAGGGCAATGTTTCCCATGCGGATACGCGCCAAAGGGTTTTCCGCCAGACTGATGGCATCGGCGCCGGCTACCGCCAGGCGCCGGGCTCCTTCCAGAATTTTTCGGCAATCCATGCCGCGCGGGGGATCGAGCTCGACCGTGATCAGAGGGCGTTTGCCCCAATCGGACAGAAAACCCTGCCGTGGAGTGTCCCTTGCAACGGTTGCGGGAGCGACTGCTGCAACCTGCGGCTTTATCCTGCGTATTGGGGGTTTGAACCCGGCCACGGCGGCGGCCAGAGCGCGTATGTGCTCGGGGGTCGTGCCGCAGCAGCCACCAACCAGACAGGCGCCGGCTTCCACCATTTCGCGGCCGCGCGCCGCAAAATACCCGGGGGTTGCCAGATAGATGTAACGGCCGTCGACATATTCGGGAAAGCCGCTGTTGGCAAAACCGGAAAGAGGAATGTTTACCTGTGTCGCCATGGTGCGCAGCACCGCCAGCACATCGCGGGGCCCCGACCCGCAATTGGCCCCGACCACCGATGCACCCGCTCCGACCAGACGTCTGGCGACTTCGGCGGCCGTCACCCCTTCGCGGGTTTTGCCCCCCTCAAAAAACGCCATCTGGGCCACCACCGGCAGACCCGTGCCGCCAGCTTCGGCAACTGCCAGTTCCAGTTCTTCGAGGCTGGCAAAGGTTTCCAGCAGCAGAAGATCCACGCCACCTTCCGCCAGCCCTTCCATCTGCTCGCGGAACAGGGCGGCCCGCTGCTCCCGTGACAACTCCGCGGTCTCGCCCGGCGCCCTGCCCAACGGCCCTACGGCGCCGGCAACCAGAAACCGGCGACCAGCCTCCTGCCGCGCCAGTCGTGCACCAAGGGCATTGATTTGTCGCGTCTGCTCCTCCAGACCGGCGGCAGTCAATCGCAGCCGGTTGGCCGCGAAGGTATTGGTCTCCACCAATTCGGCCCCGGCCGCCAGATAATCCCGGTGAATCCGGCGCACCACATCCGGCTGCCGCAGATTGAGGCATTCGAAACAAAAGGACAGGGGAATCCCCCGCTGATAGAGCAGGGTTCCCATGGCGCCATCGCCAACAATGACACCCTGCTCCAGACGCTCCAGAAAACCGCAAGCGGCGCGTTTCATGGCCGGGCTCCGCAAGGATGGTCCTGTGGCAACAGCCCGGTGCGCTGCAGAAACTGACGCAGAATCGCCCCGGTCAATCCCCAGATCCGATTGCCATCCACATTGAAGAAACAGACAGGGTAAAGACGTCCGAGATGTTCCCAGCTTTCGGTGTGATAAATGCGCGGATCGCACAACCTGTCAACAGGAACTTCAATCACTTCGGCAATCTCCTGATGGTTGACGGTAAAAGGGTAGCCGGCAGCGATGCTCCCGACATAGGGCACCACATGAAAACCGTACACCGAAATAAAGTCATCCAGACGCCCAAGGATCGTCACATCTTCCTGGCGCACGCCCATTTCTTCTTCCGTCTCACGCAACGCCGTGGCGCACAGATCTGCATCCTCGGGCTGGGCGCGGCCGCCCGGAAAAGCAATTTCTCCGGCATGATGCGGCAGATGCTCGGTACGACGGGTAAACAGAATGGTATCGATGCCTTGCCTTGGATAAAACAGGAGCAGCACGGCCGCCGGTTTCAGCACGCCCCGATCGACGCGGCGGCAGGTATGCCGTGACAGGTCTTGCCGGACCTGTTCCGGCTCCAGCTTCACCGTCCAACCCCGCAGGCAGCCTTTAAAGCGGCAATAGTGGCCGCGTAGTCTTCGGTACCGTACACGGCACTGCCCGCCACCATCACATCCGCACCGGCCGCGGCGATGCGGGCGATGTTGTCCAGCTTGACGCCGCCGTCCACCTCCAGCTCGACCGGCAGGCCACGGCGATCGATCTCCTTGCGCAAAGCCTCGATTTTTGAAAGGCATACGGGAATGAACTGCTGGCCGCCAAAACCGGGATTGACGGACATGATCAGCACCAGTTCCAGTTCCTCCAGGATAATATCAAGACAGCTGACCGGCGTGGCGGGATTGATGGAGACGCCGGCCTTTTTGCCGAGGCTGTGAATCAGCTGCACGGTGCGGTGCAGATGCGTGGAGGCCTCGTAATGCACGGTGATGATATCGGCGCCGGCCTTTGCAAAGGCGGGAATGTAACTGTCGGGATTTTCAATCATCAGGTGCACATCCAGGGGCAAATCGGTAACCCGGCGTGCCGCTTCGACCACCAAAGGCCCGATGGTGATGTTGGGGACGAAATGTCCGTCCATGACATCGACATGCACATAGTCGGCGCCGCCGGATTCAATGGCGACAATTTCCTCTCCCAGACGGGAAAAATCCGCGGACAGAATGGAAGGAGCGATTTTGATCATGATGTACTCCGTGTTTTGGAAACAAAGGGCGCCGCCGGATCAGGCGCGTTTTTCGAAAGCTGTCGCATAGAAGGCATCCATGCCGTCATGCCGATGAGGCATGGTGCGCAGGCTGCCCGCGTCATCGAAGAGTTCATGCCATTCGGCGGGGGTCGTGGCGCGCAGATCGCATCGCACAAAATCAGGATGTTTTGCAAGAAACGTCCGCACCACCCCTTCCGTTTCCTCCGGAGTGAACGTGCAGAGGGAGTAAATCAGTCGGCCTCCCGGCCGCAACAGCGATGCCGTATTCTCCAGGATAACGGCTTGTTGGCCAGCCAGTTCTCTGATATCGGAAGCGGTGCGACGCCAGCGAATCTCGGGGTTGCGGCGCAAAACGCCGAGGCCGCTACAGGGTGCGTCGACCAGCACCCGGTCGAAACTTTCCGGTTCGAGGAACGGGGCGGGGCGGGTCAAATCCCAGCTTCGGCCTTCAATCCCCAGGCAGCCGAGACGCCTGGCGCCGCGCATGAGCAGCTCTATCCGCCGGGCGTGCAGATCGAGGGCCACGATGGTGGCGCGGTTGCCCGTCAAAGCGGCGATGTGCGTGGTCTTGCCGCCCGGCGCCGCGCAGGCATCGAGAATGCGCTGCCCCGGTCGGGGATCCAGCAGGTGGCTGATCAGCATGCTGGCCTCATCCTGCAACTGGAACAATCCTTCACGGTGCCCCGGCAGATGCCGGATGTTACCGTGCAGAATACGCACCCCTTCCGGAGCAAAACAGGTCGGGCGCACCTCGCATGAGTCCTCCGCCAGCGCCTTGAGCAGATCATCGCGGGTTATTTTCAGAGTATTGGCGCGCACGCAGCAGGGAGCGGGCTGCAGCATGGCTTCGGCCAGCGCACAGGCCTCTTCGACACCGTAACTGTCCAGCCAGCAAGCAGCCAGCCAACGGGGCAGGCCAAGCACGCACTCCAGGTAGGCCAGCGGTTGTGCCTGTCGGTCAGGCCAGGGCAACATGCCGGCCTGACGCACCACGGACCGCAACATGCCATTGATAAATCCGGTAGCCCTGTGCAGTTTCAGGCGTCGGGCCATTTCCACGGTTTCAAAAACCGCCGCATGGTGCGGGATCCGCTCCAGCAAAAGGAGCTGATAACACCCCAGTCGCAGCAAAATCAGTATCGCGGCTTCGACCTTGGCCAGGGGTTTTTGGCAAACCTGCTGCAGGACAAAATCGAGGCGCCCCTGATAGCGAAGCACGCCGTAGACAAGTTCCGTTGCAAGAGCCCGGTCCCGGGGGTCCATGTCGGGCAGCTTTTCCAGCGCACCGTCCAGCGCCAGATCGGCAAAGGCCCCATGCTGTACTCTCTCGAGCACGTCAAAGGCAATGTCACGCGGATCTTTCCGAACCACCAGGAGTATTCCTTTCCGGACATGGACGCAAGGCGGGGGCATGTTGTGCCATGCCCCCGAATAAAAATTCCGCCAGAATGCCCTTATCAGGGCATGACCATGTTCTCAAGACGCCGGATACGCTCTTCCACCGGCGGATGGGTCGAGAACAAAGACTTCAGACCGTCACCCCGCAGCGGATTGACGATAAACATATGCGCCGTGGCCTCATTGACCCTGGGCATGGGCGCGCGACTGTTGGCCATCTCCAGTTTTCGCAGGGCGCTGGCAAGATAATGGGGCGTACCGCACAAAGCCGCACCACCCCGATCAGCGGCGTATTCACGGGAACGGGAAATGGCCATCTGCACCAGCATGGCGGCCAGTGGCGCAAAAATAATCAGCAGCAACAGGCCCAGCGGATTGCCGTTATCGTCATCCCGCCCGCCGAAGCCCCCAAACAGGGCAGCCCACTGGGCCATGTGGGCCAGGTAGGAAATAGCCCCGGCAATGGTGGCGGCAATGGATCCGATCAGAATATCCCGATGGCGCACGTGGCTCATTTCATGGGCCATGACCCCCATCAGTTCTTCCCGGGAGAGGATCTGCAGAATCCCTTCGGTCGCCGCCACGGCGGCGTGTTGCGGATTGCGTCCGGTGGCAAACGCATTGGGCGTCGCCTGGGGCAAAATGTACACCTTCGGCATGGGCAGGCCATTGCGCACGCAGAGCTCCTGCACCACATGGTACAAGGGGCCGCTGTTCACCTCGCGCCCGCGATACATGGCAATGACAATCTTGTCGGAAAACCAGTAGGAACCAAGGTTCATGACCGCCGCCAGTACCAGCGCGATCAATGCGCCGCCACGGCCGCCCATCATGCCGCCTGCCCACACCAGCAACAGGGTGAGCACGGTCATCAGCAGTACCGTCCTCAAAATATTCATGGTTCACCTCTCTTTTGTGGCGTTCTTTGGGTTGCATCCTGTCGCGACCACCCCCGAAAGGGCCGGAAGGCCTGACCAAAACAGGCAGGCGCGTTCCTGATTCGCTGAAGCACTTGCATCGCGGATATCTCTACGCACTGACGACATGCGCATCCAGCGCCTGCCGGACAGCCTCGATATCGATGCGAGTGTTGAAGCAGGGTCCTTCGGGGCGGGTATTGAAAACGCCGATGACCGGCAGAGGATAGGCATCACGAATCCCGGAAGCGAGATCGCGTTCACAGGCCACCGCAATGACAAGCCGGGGACGTTTTTCCATAAGCAGCTTGCGCGCCAGGGTTCCGCCGGTCGCCACGGCCAGCCCTACGCCACGCTCCTTCGCAAGAGTAGCCAGATCGCCAATGTCGCAACGGCCACAACGCGCGCATTTATCCACATCGCCGGTGACCTTGATGGAGCAATCGAAAAGTTGCAGGCAATGGGGCAACAGGATCATGACCCTGTCGGCCGGCACACGGGGATTGCGGGAACACACCAGCTGGTTGTTCAGGTGGATGAAGCAACGCTGCAAAGCATCGCGATCGAGCCGCATGACCGCACCGATAGCGATAACCGCCGGCATCAGGTAACGAATCACGATGCCGCGCAATTGCGGAAAAACAAACAGGTCACGGCCGGTCACCATGCTCAGGGCCAGAAGAAGCAATCCCCCGACAATCACGGCAACCAGCGTCAGGACGGCCAGGCCAAACCAGTAAGGCAGTCGGGGATGGATGGCGGACAACCCGATACTTGGCAACCACCAGACCAGGAAACCGCCGCAGGCGAACAAGCCTCCGACCAGCGCCAGAAGAATCAGAAACGGTCGTTGCTGGGACAGTGCGCTTTCCGGGGCTCCGGTTTTTCCGCATGCCGCCGAGCAGGCATGACCGCAAGCCTTGTCAGCTTCCTTCGGGCAAGCCATGTCCGGTCTCCAGGCGGGTACCGACCGACAGGCTGGCCCCCCGCAGAAAATCACCTGCCGGCAACTTTTTTTTGCCGGCCAATTGCAGTTCGCGCACCCGCAACACGCCCTGCCCGCAAGCTATGCAGACCCCGCAACCATCCGCCGCGACCACGGTACCCGGCTCGGCGTCAGGCCCTTCTTCCGCCAGGGTGCGCCCAAGCTTCAGCATCTGGCCGTTCCAGGAGGTAAACGCTCCCGGCCAGGGGCTCAATCCCCGCACCAGATTGTGAATGTCCCGGGCTGGATGTCGCCAGTCAATGCGTCCATCCTCTTTTTTCATCATGGGCGCGTAACTGCTCTGTGCATCATCCTGCGGCTCCGGCCGCAGGGTACCTTCGCACAATCGCCGCAGCGTCTCAGCCATGGCTTCCCGGCCCAGCAGCGCCAGTCGATCATGCAACTGTCCGGCCGTTTCTTCGATGCCGATTTCCGTGGCACGCTTCACCAGCATATCGCCGGTATCCAGACCCACATCCATAAGCATGGTGGTGACGCCGGTGACCTGCTCTCCATCGACAATCGCCTTGTTGATGGGCGCGGCGCCCCGATATCGCGGCAGCAGAGAGGCATGCACGTTGATGCAGCCGTAGCGCGGAATGTCAAGAATGCTCGCGGGGAGGATCTGACCATAGGCCACCACCACGATCAGGTCGGGGCGCAGCGACCGAAGGGTCTCGACCACCGCCGGATCGCGCAGCTTTTGCGGCTGGAATATCGGCAGGCCGTGGGCCACGGCCATCTCCTTGACAGGCGGCGGAGCAAGCAGTTTGCCCCGCCCCCGGGGCCGGTCGGGTTGGGTAAACACGGCGCAAAGATCAACCCCGGCGGAGAGCAGACCCTGCAGAGTCGGCAAAGCAAACTCCGGTGTCCCCATGAAAACAGTACGGATAGCCGCTGGCGCGATCATCACAATTCGTGCTCCTGTTGCCGGCGGAGTTTTTCGTATTTTTTGCGAAACATGCCCTTTTTCAGGGACGAAAGGTGATCCACAAACAGCAGGCCGTGCAAGTGATCGATTTCATGCTGAAAGGCGATCGCAAGCAACCCGGAGGCTTCCCGGACCACCTCCTGCCCCGCGAGATCAAGATAACGGACCTTGACCCTGGCACTACGCTCGATGCGGGCGTAGTAACCGGGCACCGACAGACAGCCTTCCTCTTCAAAGCTCTCGCCGTCGCGCGCAATGATCTCAGGGTTTATCGCGACAATGAGATCCTTTTCTTCCTGTGGAGAGCAATCGATAATGATCAGATTTTTGTTGATACCCACCTGGGGCGCCGCAAGACCGACACCGGGGGCGGCATACATGGTATCGGCCATATCCGCCACCAGGGTTCGAATTTCCTCGGTGATGCTCTGGATTGGCGCCGATGTTTGCTTCAAGACCGGATCGGGATAATGTCGGATAGGTAAAATTGCCATTTAATCAACCTGTTATGAAATAAACCTGGGCAGGACCCAGGCCAAAAAGAGCCACTGTTGACTTTTCATGATACGTGCAGGCAATACGCAAAGTCAACCATCATGGGGCTTGTCGCGGATGGCCCCCATTGGGTTCCAGCGCCTGCCGCATGGCATCGGCCATGCGGGCCGGACTCTCGGCGACCACCACGCCGGCCCCACGCAATGCCGCGATTTTGTCCCGGGCCAGGCCCGATCCGCCATGAACAATGGCACCGGCGTGACCCATGCGTTTTCCAGGTGGCGCCGTGACCCCGGCAATATAAGCCGCCACCGGCTTTTGCATGTGGCAACGGATCCAATGCGCGGCCTCTTCTTCCGCGGACCCTCCGATTTCGCCGATGAGAAATACGCCGGCGGTTTCAGGATCATCGTTGAACAGCGCCAGAACATCGATAAAGGACGTCCCGATAATCGGATCGCCGCCAATCCCGACACAGGTCGACTGACCCAATCCCGCCTCGCTCAATTGCAGAACCGCTTCATAGGTCAGAGTCCCGCTACGAGACACCACGCCGATATGCCCGGGACGATGAATGTCGGCGGGCAAAATACCTACCTTGCACTGGCCGGGGGTAATGAGACCCGGGCAGTTTGGACCGAGCAGGCGCATGGGGCGACCGGCCAGTGCCCTGTTGACCAGCACCATATCCTGAACCGGTACCCCTTCAGTTATGCAGACCCCCAGCCGGATGCCGGCATCCGCGGCTTCCAGAATTGCCTCCGCCGCTGCCGGAGGCGGCACAAAAACCATCGATACATCGGCCGCGGTATGCTCCACCGCCTCCAGAACCGTATCGAAGACGGGAATGCCTTCCACCTGCGAACCTCCCTTGCCAGGCGTGACGCCAGCCACGATCCGGCTGCCGTAATCACGACATGACAAACCATGGTGGCGTCCGGCGCTGCCGGTCAGCCCCTGGACCAGAATACGTGCATTGCGGTCGATAAGAATGGCCATGCTGTCGATCCTTCAGGCAGACGCGGCAATACGTCCGACGATGGTTCTGGCTGCCGATTCCAGACAATCCTGCCAGACGATGTTTAATGCGGAACCTTCGAGCAATTTACGCCCCTCTTCCCGTCGCGCCCCGGCCATGCGAACCACGATGGGCAGGCGACAATCCTTCTCTTGCGCGGCGGCGACCAGACTTTCGGCAATCAGATCGCAACGCATGATGCCACCGAAAATATTGACCAGGATACCCGCCACCATCGGATCTTCGAGCAATATGCGAAAGGCCTCCACAACCTTGCCCTGGTCGGCCCCTCCCCCGACATCGAGGAAATTGGCCGGCTGCCCGCCGCACTCGGCAAGCATATCGAGAGTCGCCATGGCCAGTCCCGCGCCGTTTACCAGGCATCCGATACGGCCATCCATTTTGATGTAGGCAATATCCGAAGCCGCAGCCCGCACCTCCAGCGGCTCGAATTGCCGGTCATCACGCAGCGCGGAAAGAGCCGGCTGCCGGAACAGGGCACTGTCGTCAACCGTAAATTTGGCATCCATCGCCAGCAGGCGCTCATCTTCAGTCACCACCAGCGGATTGATCTCTATCAAAGAAGCGTCCTTGTCCTGAAAACATTGATACAGCGACAGGATCATGCTGGTAGCGGTTTCCGCCACCCGGCCCTCCAGACCAAGAAACCGGGCAATATCCCGGGCATGAAAGGCGCGCAGCCCGATCAGCGGGTCAACAACCACGCGCCGGACAAGCCGCGGAGACTGGCGCGCGAGTTGTTCGATATCGACGCCACCTTCGGCCGAAGCGATCAGACAATAACGCCCGGCACCGCGATCAAGGGTCACAGAGAGATACATTTCGCGGCGCACGGCAACAAGCTCTTCCACCAGCAGGCTGTTGACCGGCAACCCCGCCTCTCCGGTCTGCGACGTCACCAGATGGCTGTCCAGCAGACGGCCGGCCAGAACGCGCGCCGCATCGGCGCTATCCACCCGAACCACCCCGCCGGCCTTGCCCCGCCCACCGGCATAAATCTGCGCCTTGACCACACAGGCCCCGCCCAGCGCTTTTGCAGCCAATGCCGCCGCATCGGCGGAATCGACCAGACGGGCGCGGGGCACCGGGATGCCGTAGCCCTGGAGAAGCTCCTTGGCCTGATACTCATGCATTTTCATGACGATAACCGGTGCCTCTGAAGAAGCGGTCGACGAACCCGCCCCCTCACTGTTGGGATTTATTCCAGTCCGCCAGGAATTTTTCAATCCCGACATCCGTCAAGGGGTGTTTGGTGAGTTGCATGATGACCCCGTAGGGGATGGTGCAGATGTGAGCACCCATCAGTCCGGCCCTGAGCACATGCAGCGGACTGCGCACCGATGCAACAATCACTTCGGTCTCAAAACCGTAGTTTTTGAAAATGGTCAGAATTTCCCCAACCCCGCTCATGCCGTCATGCCCGACATCGTCCAAGCGGCCGACAAAGGGGGAGACATAGGCAGCTCCGGCCTTGGCCGCCAGCAACGCCTGCAGTGGAGAGAAGACCAGGGTCATATTGACACGGATGCCCTCGGCGGCCAGCGCGCGGGTGGCTTTGAGTCCTTCTCCGGTCATGGGAATCTTGATGACGATATTGGTTGGATGATACTGGATCAATTCCCGGGCCTCGGCGACCATGCCTTCCGCGTCGGTCGCAACCACTTCCGCGGAAATCGGGCCGTCGATAAGGGCGACTATGTCCTTCAGTACATCGGTAAATTTGCGGCCGGTTTTGGCGACCAACGAAGGGTTGGTGGTGACGCCATCGACCAACCCCATGTCGTGGGCGGCTTTAATCTGTTCGATATCGGCGGTATCGATAAAAAATTTCATGTGGACCTCCTTCCGCGATTAGCGGTGACAAGGATGGATTCGGGAAAAGGGTAATTTTTTATCCCTGAGACGTGTCGGAAGCATCGGCAGGATCGAAACTTTCCAGACACCGTTGCGAGCAGAAATAGTAGGTTTGTCCTTTGATCACCTTTTTAAGAGCCAGGCTGCGAGGCACAAAGGTGCCGCAATGCGGATCGCGCACCATGACCTCTCCCTCCGGGCTTTTCGCGGGCGGGGGTCGGTGGGTACTGCTTTTAAACAGTCCGGATACCGCCGTAACAAGGTAATAACATAGCAGAAAAAGAAAAAACAGCCACATCAAACGAAGCATAGTCGGCTCACCATTGATCGCGCAGACAGCGAATGCCCGCAGGAGAAGATAATCTGGCTATCATTTCCTCCACGGTCTGCCCCAGCAGCGGGTGGAGGAGTCCGGGTGACAGATCCCTGAGAGGAACAAGCACAAAGGCGCGTTGATGCAAACGGGGATGGGGAATCGCCAGATCCGCCTGGCGGTGGATTTCGTCGCCGAAAAGCAACAGATCGACGTCGAGAGTGCGAGGCCCCCAGCGTTCCGTGCGACGTCGGCCGAAAAGGTTCTCGACGGCAAGGGCCTCAGCCAGCAGTTCGGCCGCTGAAAGCAGGGTTTCCACTCGGAGAACGGCGTTAAGGTAGGGGGATTGGCCTGCCGGACCGCCGACCGGCGCGGTCTCATAGATGGGGGATGCGGCCACGACCCGAATCAGCGGTGGCCGATGCAACGCCCGTCTCGCCCCGCGCAGACAGGCGAGACGATTCCCGAGGTTGGACCCCAGGGCCAGATAGGCGGTAATGGATCGGCGGCAACCGTTCATAGGGGAGCATTTAACCACAGGCTTTCGCCGGGAGTCAATCGGATCAGGCTTTGCGGAGGCAAAGTAAGTATCCCCCGGTCAAACCGGGGGCTTTATGGGTGAACCGCTCAAAGCGGTTGGCTCAAACCTTGGGCCGCCTAAAGGCGGCTGGCTATTTGAGCAGGTTCAATTGATCCAATCTGCTATC